>NZ_CVTX01000106.1:0-85833 GCF_900005715.1 Pseudomonas sp. 34 E 7 | reverse complement strand
TGGCCCAGGTCAAACGCAAGTTGATGTTCGGTGAGATCCTCGGCCAGGCCTTCAGCGGTATGTCCCTGGGCTCGATTCTATTGCTCGCGGCCCTGGGCCTGGCGATCACCTTCGGCCTGCTTGGCGTGATCAATATGGCCCACGGCGAGATGCTGATGCTCGGCGCCTATTCCACCTACGTGGTGCAGTTGCTGATGCAGCGCTACCTGCCCCAGGCCATCGAGTTCTACCCGCTGATCGCACTGCCGGTGGCGTTCTTCGTCACCGCCGCCATCGGCATGGCGCTGGAGCGCACGGTGATTCGTCACCTGTATGGCCGGCCATTGGAAACACTGCTCGCCACCTGGGGTATCAGCCTGATGCTGATTCAGTTGGTGCGCCTGGTGTTCGGTGCGCAGAACGTTGAAGTGTCCAACCCACAATGGTTGTCCGGCGGCATTCAAGTGCTGCCCAACCTGGTGCTGCCGTACAACCGTCTCGTGATCATTGCATTCGCGCTGTTCGTGGTGGTGTTGACCTGGCTGCTGCTGAACAAGACGCGCCTGGGCCTCAACGTGCGCGCCGTCACCCAGAACCGCAACATGGCGGCCTGCTGCGGCGTGCCAACCGGACGGGTGGACATGCTTGCCTTCGGCCTCGGCTCCGGCATCGCGGGCCTGGGCGGCGTGGCGCTGAGCCAGGTCGGCAACGTCGGCCCGGACCTGGGCCAGAGCTACATCATCGACTCATTCCTGGTGGTGGTGTTGGGCGGTGTCGGCCAGTTGGCCGGCAGTGTGACGGCGGCCTTTGGCCTGGGGATCGCCAACAAGATCCTGGAACCGCAGATCGGCGCGGTGCTCGGCAAGATTTTGATCCTTGCGCTGATCATTCTGTTTATCCAGAAACGCCCGCAGGGACTCTTCGCACTGAAAGGACGGGTGATCGACTGATGAATCAGCCATTGATGCTAACGGCCACGCAAAAGGCCGGCCCCAAGGTGACGATTGCAGTGGGCGCGGTGATCCTGTTGCTGCTGCTGGCTCTGCCCTTGGGTTCGCTGCTGTCGCCGGAAAACCCGCTGCATGTGTCGGCCTATACCTTGACGCTGGTCGGCAAGATTCTCTGCTATGCCATCGTCGCACTGGCGCTGGACCTGGTGTGGGGTTACGCCGGCATGTTGTCCCTCGGCCACGGCCTGTTCTTCGCCCTCGGTGGTTATGCCATGGGCATGTACCTGATGCGCCAGGCATCGGGCGATGAGTTGCCGGCGTTCATGACGTTTCTGTCGTGGACCGAATTGCCCTGGTACTGGGTGGGCACCCAACACTTCTGGTGGGCGCTGTGCCTGGTGGTCCTGGCGCCGGGCTTGCTGGCCCTGGTGTTCGGCTTTTTCGCTTTCCGCTCGCGGATCAAGGGCGTGTATTTCTCGATCATGACCCAGGCCCTGACCTTTGCCGGGATGCTGTTGTTCTTTCGCAATGAAACCGGATTTGGCGGCAATAACGGCTTTACCAATTTCCGCAGCATCCTCGGCTTTGGCATCACTGAACCTGGCACGCGGGCGGTGTTGTTCGTGGCCACGGTACTGCTGCTGGTGGCCAGCCTGTACATCGGCTGGCGCCTGGCCCGCAGCAAATTCGGCCGCGTGCTCACCGCACTGCGTGACGCGGAAAACCGCCTGATGTTCTGCGGCTATGACCCGCGTGGCTTCAAGCTGTTCGTGTGGGTGCTGAGCGCGGTGCTGTGCGGTTTGGCGGGCGCGTTGTATGTGCCGCAGGTGGGCATCATCAACCCCGGCGAAATGTCGCCGACCAATTCCATCGAAGCCGCCGTGTGGGTAGCGCTGGGCGGGCGTGGCACGCTGATCGGCCCACTGCTCGGCGCGGGCGTGGTGAACGGCATGAAGAGCTGGTTCACCGTGGCCTTTCCTGAGTACTGGCTGTTCTTCCTCGGGGCGCTGTTCATCATCGTCACGCTGTACCTGCCCAAGGGCGTCATCGGCCTGCTGAAGAAATGAGGAACGTCATGCTTGAACCTATTTTCGATGCGGGCAGCGGCCGTGATGCGATCGGTATCGGCCAGGCGGCCGGCAAGGGCCTGAATACGCGCCACGGCACCATCCTGACCCTGGAAGACATCAGCGTCAGCTTCGACGGTTTCAAGGCGCTCAACGACCTCAACCTCTACATCGGCGTCGGTGAACTGCGCTGCATCATCGGCCCCAACGGCGCGGGCAAGACCACGCTGATGGACGTGATCACCGGCAAGACCCGGCCCAGCCACGGCAACGCCTGGTTCGGCGAAACCCTGGACTTGACCGGCATGAGCGAGGTGCAGATCGCCCAGGCCGGCATCGGTCGCAAGTTCCAGAAGCCGACCGTGTTCGAGGCGTTGAGCGTGTTCGAAAACCTGGAGCTGGCGCAGAAGACCGACAAGTCGGTGTGGGCCAGCCTGCGCGCACGCCTGAGTGGCGAGCAGAAAGACCGCATCGACGAAGTGCTCGACACTATCCGCCTCACCGCCTCGGTGCATCGGCCCGCCGGTTTGCTGTCCCACGGCCAGAAGCAGTTCCTCGAAATCGGCATGCTGCTGATGCAGGATCCGCAACTGTTGCTGCTGGATGAACCGGTGGCGGGCATGACCGACGCCGAAACCGAATTCACCGCCGAACTGTTCAAGCGCCTGGCCGGCAAGCATTCGTTGATGGTGGTGGAGCACGACATGGGCTTTGTCGGCTCGATTGCCGACCACGTCACCGTGCTGCACCAGGGCAGCGTATTGGCCGAAGGGTCGCTGGAACAGGTGCAGGAAAATGAGCGGGTGATCGAGGTTTACCTCGGTCGCTAAGGTGGTTTCCTGTAGGAGCGAGCTTGCTCGCGAAGATCATCAACGATAGCGCGGGCATTCTGAATGCACGCGGTGCCCTCAGGTTTTTCGCGAGCAAGCTCGCTCCTACAGGGGATTGAGGAGGTTTTTGGAATGCTGCAAGTCAACAAGCTGCACCAATACTACGGCGGTAGCCACATCCTGCGCGGGCTGTCCTTCGATGTGAAGATCGGCGAAGTCACCTGCCTGCTCGGGCGCAACGGCGTGGGCAAGACCACCCTGCTCAAGTGCCTGATGGGCCTGCTGCCGGCCAAGGAAGGCGCAGTGAACTGGGAAGGCAAACCTATCACCGGTTTCAAGCCGCATCAGCGTGTGCATGCCGGGATCGCTTATGTGCCGCAAGGACGCGAGATTTTCGCGCGCCTGACCGTGGAAGAAAACCTGCTGATGGGCCTTTCGCGCTTCCCAGGCGCGCAAGCCAGGGAAGTGCCTGCGTTCATCTACGAACTGTTTCCGGTACTGCTGCAAATGAAGCATCGACGCGGCGGCGACTTGTCCGGTGGTCAGCAGCAGCAGTTGGCGATTGGCCGCGCCCTGGCCAGCCGTCCGCGCCTGTTGATCCTCGACGAACCCACCGAAGGTATCCAGCCATCAGTGATCAAGGAAATCGGCGCCGTCATCAAGCAACTCGCCGCCCGTGGTGATATGGCGATCCTGCTGGTGGAGCAGTTCTATGATTTTGCCGCCGAACTGGCCGACCAGTACCTGGTGATGTCACGCGGCGAAATCGTGCAGCAGGGCCGTGGTGAAAATATGGAAAGCGAGGGTGTACGCGGTCTCGTAACCATCTAATCTCTAGCCTCCTGACGATAAGCACTCAGCCATGAACCTGCCCGTTTCCCCTGCCCTGTTCACCCCCAGCTGGCACGCCGAGCTGGAACTGGGCTATGCGCGTTTCGGCGACACCACGCGCCCGGTCATGCGCCGTCACCTTGGCCCGCTGCGGGTGCAAAAGCACCTGTATGCCGAAGGTCCCGAGGTATGCCAGCACATCATCGTGCACCCGCCCGGCGGGATTGCCGGTGGCGATCGCCTGGACATCAGCGCCCACGTCGGCACCGATGCCTGGGCGCAGTTGACCAGCCCCGGCGCAGCCAAGTGGTACCGCGCCGGCGGCCCGGCATTTCAGCACGTCGAGTTGACCGTCGAGGCCGGCGCGACGCTGGAATGGCTGCCCCAGGAAACCATCGTGTTCAGCGCGGCCCAGGCCGAGCTCACCACGCGCATCGACCTGCAAGGCGATGCGCGGCTGTTCTACTGGGATGTGGTCGCCCTCGGACGCCCCGCCAGCGGCGAGCGCTTCGACCTCGGGCACTTTCAATCGCACCTGGATATCCGCCGCGACGGCCAGTTGCTCTGGCATGAGCGCCAGCGCATTGTGGGCGCCGATGGCTTGCTGGATTCGCCCATCGGGTTGGACGGGCAACCGGTGTTCGCCACGTTGCTGGTGACCGGTGAGATCGATCCCCAATTGCTCGAACACTGCCGCTCACTGCCACACGCGGTGCGCGGCGACTTGACCCAATTGCCCGGGTTGCTGGTGGCGCGTTGTTTGGCCAGTGAAGCGCTGCTGGCGCGGGGGTGGTTGATTGATTTATGGCGATTGTTGCGCCCGGCGCTGCTGGGCCGCGAAGCAGTCGCACCACGAATCTGGAGCACATGAAGATGCGCCCTTTTGTAGGAGCGAGCTTGCTCGCGAAGATCGTTAACGATAACGCGGGCATCCTGAAGGCACGCGGCGTCCTCAGGTTTTTCGCGAGCAAGCTCGCTCCTACAGGAGTTAGCGCTCGCCTTTTTAATTGCCTGACTACGGACTGAACCATGGACCTGACCCCACGGGAAAAAGACAAGCTGCTGATCTTCACCGCAGGCCTGGTCGCCGAACGGCGACTGGCGCGCGGTGTGAAGCTCAACTACCCGGAAACCATCGCCTATATCTCCGCCGCCCTGATGGAAGGCGCCCGCGATGGCCGCACCGTGGCCGACCTGATGCACTACGGCACCACCCTGCTCAGCCGCGAACAGGTGATGGAAGGCATCCCGGAAATGATCCCGGATATCCAGGTGGAGGCCACCTTCCCGGACGGCACCAAGCTGGTCACCGTTCATCAACCCATTGCGTAAGGTGCAGCGATGATTCGTGATGCAACCGAACACGACCTGCCGGCGATCCGCGCCATCTACAACGACGCGGTGCTCAACACCACGGCAATCTGGAACGAGCAACCGGTGGACCTGGCCAACCGCCAGGCCTGGTTCAGCGCACGCCAGGCGCAGCAGTACCCGATCCTGGTGGTGGTGGAAAACGATGAAGTCACCGGCTACGCCTCGTTCGGCGACTGGCGTCCCTTCGAGGGCTTTCGCTACAGCGTCGAACACTCGGTGTACGTGCGCAATGACCAGCGCGGCAAAGGCCTCGGCCCGCAGCTGATGCTGGCCCTGATCGAGCGCGCCCGCAGCTGCGGCAAGCACGTCATGGTCGCGGCCATTGAAAGCGGCAACCAGGCCTCGATCCGCCTGCATGAACGCCTGGGTTTCATCACCACCGGGCAGATGCCCCAAGTGGGTATCAAGTTCGGCCGCTGGCTGGACCTGACCTTTATGCAACTGACGCTGAATCCGGGCGCCAAACCGCCCAAGGAGTGAGATCGATGAGCGCTGCACACCTGCGTCGCGTCAATGCGGAAAGTTTTGCCCATTACCGCCTGGGCTTGATCGAGCTGTTGCTGGACGCGGTACAGCATGGCGCATCCGTGGGCTTTATGGCCGACTTCGATGAGACCCAGGCCCGCGAGTACCTGAACGGCGTGCAAGCCGGTATCGAAGACGCCAGCCTGCTGCTGTGGGTAGTGGTGCGCGAAGAACAAGTGGTCGCCAGCGTGCAATTGGCGCTGTGCCAGAAAGCCAACGGCCTGAACCGCGCCGAGGTGCAAAAGTTGCTGGTGCACAGCAGTGCCCGCCGCCATGGCCTGGGCCAGCAATTGATGAACACCCTGGAGCTCGCCGCCCGCCAGCACAAGCGCGGCCTGCTGTACCTGGACACCGAGGCCGGCTCCGGTGCCGAGGCCTTCTACCGGTCCCTGCACTACACCAAAGTCGGTGAGCTGCCCGACTACTGCCAAAGCCCGGACGGGCGCTACAGCCCGACCGCCATCTACTTCAAGACCCTGGGGCAACCTGCATGATTCCTGGTGAATATCAGATCCAGCCTGGCGAGATCGAACTGAATGTCGGGCGCCGCACCGCCACCTTGAGCGTGGCCAACAGCGGCGACCGGCCGATCCAGGTGGGTTCGCATTACCATTTTTTCGAAACCAATGACGCGTTGGCGTTTGACCGCACTGCAAGCCGCGGCATGCGCCTGAATATTCCGGCGGGTACGGCGGTGCGGTTCGAGCCGGGGCAGAGTCGCGAGGTCGAGCTGGTGGATTTAAGCGGCGGGCGACGGGTATTCGGGTTTGCCGGGCGGATCATGGGCGACCTTTAGGGCCTCATCGGGGGCAAGCCCCTCCCACCTTTGAAGGTATTCACAGCTCCAAATGTGGGAGGGGGCTTGCCCCCGATAGCGGTTTCACATTCAACACATATTCTTCAGGGCACACACATGAAAATCACCCGCCAAGCCTACGCCGACATGTACGGCCCCACCGTCGGTGACAAGGTGCGCCTGGCCGACACCGAGCTGTTCGTCGAAGTGGAACGGGACTTCACCGTCTACGGCGAAGAGGTCAAATTCGGCGGCGGCAAGGTCATCCGCGACGGCCAGGGCCAGAGCCAGTTGCTCGCCCATGAGGTGGTGGACACCCTGATTACCAACGCGCTGATTATCGACCACTGGGGCATCGTCAAGGCTGATGTCGGCCTCAAGAACGGGCGTATCCATGCGATCGGCAAAGCCGGCAACCCGGATATCCAGCCCGGCGTGACCATGGCCATCGGCGCCAGCACCGAAGTGATCGCGGGCGAAGGCATGATCCTCACCGCCGGCGGCATCGACTCCCATGTGCATTTCATCTGCCCGCAGCAGATCGAGGAAGCGCTCACCAGCGGCGTCACCACCATGATCGGCGGCGGCACCGGGCCGGCCACTGGCACCAATGCCACCACCTGTACGTCGGGGCCATGGCACCTGGCGCGCATGCTGCAAGCCAGCGATTCGTTCCCGATGAATATCGGTTTTACCGGCAAGGGCAACGCCAGTCTGCCTGAGCCGCTGATCGAACAGGTCAAGGCCGGGGCCATTGGTTTGAAGCTGCATGAAGACTGGGGCACCACGCCCGCGAGTATCGACAACTGCCTGAGCGTGGCCGATGAATACGACGTGCAGGTGGCGATCCACAGCGACACACTGAACGAGTCCGGCTTCGTTGAAACCACATTGGCCGCACTCAAGGGCCGCACCATTCACACCTACCACACCGAAGGCGCCGGTGGCGGCCATGCGCCGGACATCATCAAGGCCTGCGGCTTTGCAAACGTACTGCCCAGCTCCACCAATCCGACCCGGCCGTTCACGCGCAATACCATCGACGAACACCTGGACATGCTGATGGTCTGCCATCACCTCGATCCAAGCATCGCCGAGGACGTGGCCTTCGCCGAAAGCCGTATCCGCCGCGAGACCATCGCCGCCGAAGATATCCTGCATGATCTGGGCGCGTTCTCGATGATCAGTTCCGACAGCCAGGCCATGGGCCGTGTCGGTGAGGTCATCACGCGCACCTGGCAGACCGCCGACAAGATGAAAAAACAGCGCGGCGCCCTGCCCGGCGACGGCCCCGGCAACGACAACTTCCGCGCCAAGCGCTACATCGCCAAATACACCATCAACCCGGCGATCACCCACGGTATCAGCCATATCGTCGGGTCCATCGAAGTGGGCAAATGGGCGGACCTGGTGCTCTGGCGCCCGGCGTTCTTCGGCATCAAGCCGACCCTGATCCTCAAGGGTGGCGCGATTGCCTCAAGCCTGATGGGCGACGCCAACGCCTCGATACCTACGCCGCAACCGGTACACTACCGGCCCATGTTCGCCAGCTTCGGCAGCTCGCTGCACGCCACCAGCCTGACCTTTATCAGCCAGGCGGCACAGGACGCCGGAGTGCCCGAGGCCCTGGGACTGAAGAAGCAGATCGCCGTGGTCAAGGGCTGTCGCAACGTGCAGAAAACCGACCTGATCCACAACGACTACTTGCCCCACATCGACGTTGACCCACAGACCTACCAGGTCAAGGCCGACGGCGTGTTGCTGTGGTGCGAGCCCGCCGAGGTATTGCCCATGGCGCAGCGTTACTTCCTGTTTTAACGGCTTTTTGATCCACAGCAGGCCGGTGCCCGCCAGGTGGCGGGCGCAGGCAGGACCTCCTGGCCGCTACAGGTCAGTCGCTTCCTCCTCGGACGATTCACCGTCCAAGGGATGCTCCGCCAATTCCTGGCGACTCAAGGTCTCGATCAACGCCGCTTCCTTGACCGCCAGCCTGGCCTGCTCATCGTCGGCCTTTTGCTTGTACATGCCTTCGGTGAGGTCGCCCGCGTTGAAGCGGTCGGTCAGCGTGACCAACGCCTCCTGATGCGGCTGGCTCTGTGCTTCGAACTGCGGCCGATATTTATGGGCCAGATAGTCCTGCCAGAAATCCTCGGACACCAGCGACTGAAATTCCTGCGCCGAGTTATTCAGCGCCACGACTTTTTCATAGGCCGCATCGAGCATTGGCGCAGTGACCCCCACCATGCCGGTGAACCTGACATGGTCGGGTTGCCCGGGCAATTGCAGACGGTCCTTGAGGCCATGACGATAAGCCAGGCGGATTTCCACTTCCTCATTCAGTCGGCTTCTGTGGGGTTGTTTTTCGGCCAGGGACACCGCCGGGTCGTTAACGATGGCTTCACTGCGCTGGATATCCGCCGAAGCGATTTTATCGATCTCATGCAGACGGAACAGGCCTCTGGACAACTGCGACAAGGCGCGCCCCGGCGCCTCACCGAGCGCCTGTGCGCGAGCCCGGTAGACCAGCACTCGCACTTCCAGGTTGCTGAAAGTAAACGCCGCACGGTCACAACACCTCGGCTCCCCCGCGCGGTCAAACAGTTCCTGGCGCAACTGCGCCGATTGCGGGGTGTTTTCGCTGATCGCGTCCAGCATTTCCCAGACCCGACGCTGCTGCTCCCCCCGGTCAGCTCCAGCCAGATCGAGGCGCTCGAGTACACTGTTGAACAAACCATCGGCACCCGGCTGGTCGCGCAATGCAAACCACTGGGTTCGTCTGGCGGCGATTTGCTCCGCGGACAGGTTGGAGGTCCAGCGCAGGAACGGCGTTTCTTGCGCGGCCGTGATCACCCGGCCACCGCGAACCTGCCTGGCGGAATCCACCAACAGATTGATTTCCCCCGCCCCGGACGGCCCTGCCTGCCGCAGCCGGGCAGCATAATCCAGCACCCGCTGCTGGGTCTCTGCGGATAACGGGTTGTTGTTCACGCGGGTCACGCGGTTGATCCGGGTCATCTGCTCCAACTGCTCCGCCGGGGGGGCAATCACGGCGGCGGGAATGCTTGTGATCTGGTTGTCTTGCAGGTCGATGGTGTCCAGGGCCGGTTGTTCCGCCAAGCCGACCGGCCAGGTATCGATCTGGGTTCTGGCCAGGCTGAGGGTACGCAGATCGGTGATACGGCTGAAGTCCGGGCTGATACTCAGTGGGTTGTCATGCATCAGCAGCGCGCGCAGGGTCGTGCGTTCAGACAGGATACGCGCCGTTTGCGCAGTCAGACGGATCTGGTTTTTTTGCAGCATCAAGCGCGTCAGGCCGTGCATGTCCCCCAGGGCCGGGGGCAACTCGCGCAGTTGGTTGTTCGACATGTCCAGCCAGCGCAGGTGGCGATAGCGCGCGAGGAACCCCTCGGGTGAAGCGCTCAAGTGCATGTTGTTCAATTTGAGTGAGCCGACATGGCTGAAGTCCACGTCCAGATCCGGCAGGCTGGGCAGGTTCAAGCCGCTCAAATCCAGCTCCAGGCCGATAGGCGTGCCGTCATTGGCCAACTTCGGCGCGCTCTCGCGTCGCCAGCATTCGAGGATACGTTGCTGCGCGGTGTACCTGTCGGTCATCGCGGCCGTGTTGGCCTGCCGTTCGCCCATCCGCACGTAGCGCTGACGCTCACCGCCCCCGGAAAAGACCCAGGCACTCAACTGGTTTTGCAGCACGTTGAACTCCTGCTCCAGCCTGGTCAGCTCCGCACCCGCGTCCGCGCCTGACCGCCAGAGGAACTCCCTGGCTTGCTGGCTGCTTTTACCTGGGTACACCCGCCGATATTTTTCGACATCGGGATTACCACTGTCGAATGCATCGGATAGGGCGCCCTTGATGAGGTCTGGGCGGGTCTCGCTCAAGCGCTGCCAATAGCTGTCGAGCTCGCGCCAATACTCGGCGGGGAATGCGTTATCGCGCAGCAAGGTCACCCCATTGATCCTGGCGATCTTGTCGAGTCGGTCGGGTGCCGGCCTGAGATGTTGCTCCGGTACCTCACGCAGTTGGTTTTGGCTCAGATCGACCCGTTCCAGGCCTTCCTGACTGCTGAGGCCGGCTGGCCACTGATCAATGCCGGTGTTGCGCAGGTTGAGTTTTTTCAACCCCCGCATGCCGCTGAAGTCCGGCACGCTGCCCAAGGGGTTATTGGCCAGCGAGAGGTCCTCAAGCTGGACCATCGCACTCAGTTTTGCGGCACTTTGACGGGTCAGCTGGAGCCGGTTGCCGCTGATTCGCCCACGGTTTACGCGGTTGAATCGAGAAGATTTTCCGCTCAGGTCCAACGAGGTGAGGTGACGCATGTCACCCACCGCCTCCGGCAACTCGGTCAGCCCGCAATCGTCGATCCTCAAGCCACGCAATTGGCCGAAGCCAGCCAGGAACCTCTGGGCCGTGTCAGACCAGGCGAATCGGTGCAGCTCCAGCGTCTGGACATGGCTGAAATCCGCGTCCACCGCTGGCAGCTCCAGCGTGCCGGTGCCGAACAGGTGCAGCGATGCCTCGCTCTCCCGGCGCCAGCACCGCCTGATAGTGTTCGCGATGCTGACGGCAGGGTCCTGCGCACGCGCCACTGCGCTGCTCGTGGGCTGCTCGTTGACCTTGACCCACTCTTTGAGCGTCTCATCCAGGCGCTTGTATTGCGCTTTGAGCTGGTCCAGTTTGCCCCCGGCGTCATCGCCCAAACCCTGGATAAATCGCGCCACTTCTGCGTCATCGAACGAGGGGTAAAGCGCCTTCACGCGGTCCTGCATACGGCTGCTGGAAGAGCGCAGCGCCCCACTCACCCGCTGGAGGATGCCGCGACCACCCCCGAGCAGGCGCATGGCCGGATCGTAAGCCGGCTTGCGCACCGGGTGCTCCAGCAGCACCGTACGCAATGGCTCCCGCGGCAGTGGAGTGTGTTGAATCGCCGCCTTCAATTGCTGCGCATCGGTGAACCCCAGGCCCTGGCGCTCGCGGGCCGATAAGGCATCCCAGGCGCCAGCGTAGAAATCCCGTGGGACCGGTGCCTGGAACAGGCCGTTGTCCATCTGCACCAGCACCCTGGTGTGGGGCCAGTCCGGCGAGCCGATCGCGTCGAGGAGCGGGCCGGCAGTCGAATACTGACGCAACTCTACCCGCGTCCCCCGTGGCCATCCCGGCAGGGTTTCGAGGGTGCGCAGGGCCAGGCGCTGGCTGTCGATGTCCGCCAGTGTGTCCAGGTGCAGCCCTTCATAGGCTTTGGCCACACGGGTTTCCTGCTCGCACCACTGCGCCAGTTCGGCGCTTTCCGGCGGCAGCCGCCCGGTGTCGCGCAGTGCCTCCAGTGCCGGCGTATCGAGGTGCTTGAGCAACTGCGCCGCCACCGGTTCGGGCAAGTGTGGGTAGCTGTCACGGATGAGCCGCACATCGGGATCATCACTGGCGCTCAGGGCGTTGTAACGCTCCTCGAGCAGCGCGCCCTTGAAGGTCTCGACCACACCGGCAATGTCCTGGCGCAACAGACCGGCCCGGGTCTGCAGTGAATCCTCGCCAGTGCCGGGAATGCCTTTGAGCGCGGGGTCAACGCCTTGCAGGGTGTTCAGCACCTCTTCAAGCAACTCGCCACGGGCGATGTGCTGCTCACTGAGCACCACCACGCGCTTGGCCGGCGATGGCCGTGCATCGTCTTCCCACAACAGCGTGCCGTGGCGGTCGAGCACCCGCAGGGGCGGTTCCTGGGGCAGCAGGCCGCGCCGTCGCAGAATGTGCATTTGCAAGGTGATGTCGGCCTTGGCGTAGACCGCCGGATCGCTGCTGCGCATCTGCTCGATGAACGTCGTGAGTTGCTGGTGCAGCTTGAAACGCTCGATGCTCTGGTTGAGCAACACGGGCACCGGCTGATGCTCAACGAAGGTCTCGCGCAACGCGTCCACGCCGACACCGCTGGCGTCCCGGGCGTGCTCCAGGCGCTCGGCACTGAGGGGTTCACGCGTGAGGCCCAGGCGCCGCATCAGGGTGGGGGTGTCCCAGGTCAACGGCTCCTCGACTTCATGGCTCCAGGCACCGGCATGGTTATGCTCCAGCAGGGGTGTATAGGCCTCGGGGCGGCTCGGGTGCTGGATGCGGTAGTCGCCGGTGCGGGCATCCTGTTTGACCCGGTAATAGTCGCCTTCATGGGGCAGGATCGTCTCACCGTTGTGCTGGTAAAGCCCGAGGCGATCCGGCTTGGCGTCGGCGCCCAGGTCCACAGGGATTTTGTACGCCCCCATGTCCGGGTTCCATAGTTGCGATTGACCATCGGGCTGGGTGATGGGCCTGAGGTTATCGACCATGCTCGACACTTTCACTTGCGGCAGGACCTTGGAACCGGTGCCGATAAACGCCGCATTGAGCGCCACACTGGAAAAATGCGCCCACATCGATTTAACGTCGCCCTGCTCGTAGGCTTCAATGCCCTCGAAGGCTTCGCTGGCCATTTGCGCGGCCCCCACCGCCAGCATGATCGGCCCCAAGCCCGGCACCACGAACGCCGCCAGGTTGTACACGCTGATGACCGCATCCAGATAGCTCGACAAGCGCTCAAGCCGCGCGTTGCGGTCTTCATCGCCGGTGGGCACCGCCACCGCCCGCCCATCGGCCAGGATCTTGCGCACCTGGGCCTGGCGCAGTTGTTCCCAGAGATTGCCGCTGATCTCCATCTGCGCCAGCGGCAACCGCGCCGCCCTCGGCTTGATCGGGTAATCGGCGGCCGCGCCGTTGGAGGGTTTGTAGAGGGCGTCGAACTGCTTGAAAAACACCCCTTGCTCACGCTGTGGCACAAAACTGCTGAAAAACCGCCGATAGGACGCACTGTGCAAGCGCGTGCGCAGATCGACCATAAAGTCGGCGCTGGAGACGTATTCCTTGACGGGCTGCTGGGGGTCGTTGGGGATATACACCACCAGACGCTCGACCCGCTCGCTGTCCAGGCGGTTCGGGCCAATCAGCACAGGGCCCACCAGCGTACAGCCGAACACCTGCAACGCCGCAAACGCCACCGGCTTGCCGTCGAGCGTGGCGCTGGCGGGATCGGCCACCACCTGCTGGAGCATGCGATAAGCCGTGTCGCTGATGCCCCACCCCGTGCGGCCATTGGTGAGGCTGCCGATGTATTGGCGCCGGGCGATTTCGCTGCCCAGGGCCAATGACTGACGGTGATATTCCTCTAATTGCTTCTCCAGCGCGTCACGCTCGGCACCGTCCTCGGGCTGCACAATCGCCTTGAGGTGCTGCTGATACTGCTCACCCAGATCAAGGGTGCGGCAGAGCCTGGCAAACGCATGGGGCGCAAGGCTGACCGCCTGGGCGTTTACGGCGTGGAAGGTGGACAACACCTCGCCGTCATAGCCACTCCACGTGGTAATGAGCTGGCAGTCGTTGCACGGCAGCGGTTGTTCCTCGTCGGCCTCGAAATTGGCCAGGGCCGCCTCGAGCAGGGAAACACCCCGGTACTCGTAGCTCAGGGACCCATCGTTCTGCTGGTCGAAGACCAGAAAGCCATAAAAGTCATCGCGGCCTTTAAGCGCGTACTTGCGCACGAAGTACACCTGGCGCACATCCAGATCCAGGTTGAATTGCTGCTTGATCGCATCTTTGAGCGGCTGCTCGGCGAAATCCAGTACGTCCTTGATCGTGCCCAGGGTGTTCTCGACCCGGTTCAAGGCGTCGCGGTAACGAATATGGCTGGCCGCCAGCTCGCTTCTGGACTGCGCCGTGGCACTCAAGTACCAGCTGGGCAGCTCCATTTCGTGGTCAGCGAGTTCTTGCTGGCGCTGCGCAGCCGATTGGTTGAACCAGGCGGGCACGCGGCCTTTGAGGAAGTCGTAGTGAACGCCGCGCAGGTCGACGTTGAAGGTCCCTTCGGCACTGGAAGGGGGAGGCAGAGAATCCGGCATGGCGGGTCGTCCTTGGTTGAGAGCAAAGCCCCCAGCCTATCGAACGACCCGTGTTGAAAAGCCTACATAGTTAACCGGTTCAGAAGTGCTCGCGTGGGTTGAATGCGGCTTTTTCCGCCAACGCCTGCCACAGCGCCTTGACCTCTTCATCGCTGGTTTTAGGCATCACCGCCTTGAGCTGCACGAACAGATAGCCGCGCTGCCCGGCCTTGTTCAACAGACCGTGGCCCTTGGCGCGCATGCGCTGGCCATTCTGGCTACCGGCGGGCACCTTGAGGTTGATCCTGCCGGTCAGGGTCGGCACCGCCACTTCAGCGCCCAGGGCCAATTCCCACGGCGCCAGCGGCAAGTTGATGATCAGGTTTTCGCCATCCACCTCGAACCGGGCATGGGCGGCGAACTTGATAATCAGGTACAGATCGCCATTGGCCCCACCGCCAATGCCCGGCGCACCCTGCCCCTTGAGGCGGATACGCTCGCCGTCGGCCACGCCGGCGGGGATCTTCACATTCAGGCTCTTGACCGTGTTGCTGACGTGCCGGCCGGAGGCGTCGTATTGCGGCACCTGGAAGCTGATCTGCTTGGATTCGGTGGACAGGGTTTCCTCAAGGGAGATCGACAGCTGCATCTCCACATCCTGGCCCTTGCGCCCGGCAGGCCGACGCTGGCCGCCGCCAAACGCGTCGCCTCGCGAGCCGAAGATCGAGCTGAAGAAATCCGAGAAATCTTCAGTGCCTGCGCCACCGCCAAAGCCGCCACGGCTCTGCCAACCGGGCGGGCCCTGGAACGGCTGGCCATGCTGGCCATATTTGCGTAGCTCGTCGTACTCGGCGCGCTTGTCGGCGCTCTTGAGCGCTTCATAGGCTTCGGACGCGTCCTTGAACTTGGCTTCGGCGTCCTTCTCCTTGCTCACATCCGGGTGGTACTTGCGGGCGAGCTTGCGATAGGCGGCCTTGATTTCCTTGTCGTCGGCGCTTGGCTCGACCCCCAGAATCTTGTAGTAATCTTTGAAATCCATCGGCGGTTCACCATCCTTAAATCGAGATCGCACAGCCTGGCCACAAGGTGCGCTGGTTTGCACGTGTTGAGTCTTGCGGCCTGGGGTGCGTCGCAGTGTCATTCGGCACATGCCGTATGCACCAGATGTGGGGGCAAATGTCGCGCTTTCAAGCAGTATTTAACAGATGGTCGGCCTACGCATCCGGCGTCGACTGGCATACACTGCGCGGCCGTTTTGCAACCGGAACCCGATTAGACATGAAAAACGAATCTCCAGCCCGTGCCTGCGGCATCGACTTTGGCACGTCCAACTCCACCGTCGGCTGGATACGCCCCGGCGAGGAGACGCTCATCGCGCTGGAGGACGACAAAATCACCCTGCCGTCGGTGGTCTTCTTCAACTTTGAAGAACGTCGTCCGGTGTACGGTCGGTTGGCGTTGCACGAATACCTGGAGAACTACGAAGGCCGCCTGATGCGCTCGCTCAAGAGCCTGCTGGGTTCCAAGCTGATCAAGCACGACACCAGTGTGCTCGGCACCGCAATGCCGTTCACCGACCTGCTGGCACTGTTTATCGGCCAACTCAAGAGCCGCGCCGAAGCCAATGCCGGTCGTGAGTTCGAAGAAGTGGTGCTGGGCCGCCCGGTGTTCTTCGTCGATGACGACCCGATGGCCGACCAGGAGGCGGAAAACACCCTGGTCGACGTGGCGCGCGCGATCGGTTTCAAGGACATCTCGTTCCAGTACGAACCGATTGCGGCGGCGTTCGACTACGAGTCGACCATCGAGAAAGAAGAGCTGGTGCTGATTGTCGACATCGGCGGCGGTACCTCCGACTTTTCGCTGGTACGCCTGTCGCCGGATCGCCGCCACAACGACAACCGCCAGAGCGACATCCTCGCCACCGGCGGCGTGCACATCGGCGGCACCGACTTCGACAAACAGCTCTCGCTGGCCGGCATGATGCCGCTGTTCGGCTATGGCAGCCGCATGAAAAGCGGCGCCTACATGCCCACCAGCCACCACATGAACCTGGCCACCTGGCACACCATCAACTCGGTGTACTCGCAAAAATCCCAGCTGGCCCTGGGCAGCATGCGCTATGACATCGAAGACACCGGCGGCATCGACCGCCTGTTCAAATTGATCGAACAGCGCGCCGGGCACTGGCTGGCCATGGAAGTGGAAGAGACCAAGATCCAGCTGACCCAGGACGACAGCCGCCATGTGCCACTGGACCGTATCGAAGCGGGCCTGAGCGTGGACCTGAGCCGCGCGCTGTTCGAGTCATCCATCGACAACCTGCTCGAACGCGTGCGCGGCAGTGTCACGCAGTTGCTCAATGACGCCTCGGTGAGCGTGGCCCAGGTGGACACGGTGTTCTTTACCGGTGGCTCCAGCGGCATCCCGGCGCTGCGCCACAGCATTGCGGCGATGCTGCCGAATGCGCGGCACGTGGAAGGTAATATCTTTGGCAGTATTGGGAGTGGTTTGGCGATTGAGGCGAGTAAGCGCTACGGCAGCTGATTTCCAGCTCAAAACCGCGGCGCGCCTATCGGGGGCAAGCCCCCTCCCACAGTTTGATGTGTGAACACCTTCAAATGTGGGAGGGGGCTTGCCCCCGATAGCGTCAGCCCAGGCAACACAAGCCTTAAACCATCCCGCCGAGCTTCAACTCACTCTTGAGATACGCATAGTAAATCGGCCCCGCCACCACCCCCGGCAGGCCGAACGCTGCCTCAAACACCAGCATCGCCAATAGCAATTCCCACGACTTGGCACTGATCTGCCCGCCGACAATCCGCGCGTTGAGAAAGTACTCGACCTTGTGGATCACGATCAAATACCCCAGCGCCGCCACCGCCACCCAGATCGACAACGACAACGCGACTATGGTGATCAGGGTATTGGACATCAGGTTGCCGATCACCGGCAGCAGGCCGAGCAGGAAGGTCAGTACGATCAGGGTTTTGGTCAGCGGCAGGTGGATGCCGCACAGCGGCAGGACCACGGCGAGGAACACGGCGGTGAAGGCGGTATTGAGCGCGGCGATCTTGATCTGGGCGAAGACGATATTGCGAAACGCCTGGACCAGCAGGTGCAGGCGGTCGAACAACGCCGCAGCCAGGGGTTTGCGTTTGGTCAGGTCGGGCACGCGTTGCAGGGCGATGATCGCGCCCAGCACCATGCCGATCAGCAAGGTGACGAACATGTGCGCGGCGTCCTTGCCGACCAGTTGCAGTTCGCTCAGGTGCTTGCTCAGCCATTGGCCGATGGCCACGCGAAACTCGGCGGCGCTGGCGGGCAGGTAGGCGTCCAAAAACGGCGGCAACTGGCCGCGCGCGCGGTCGACCACACCCATGAATTTGTCGAGCGAAGCGCCGGGGTTTTCCGCCTCATGGAGCAGAAAGCTGATGGCGCCGGCGAAGATCAGCGCGAGTACGCTGACGATCAAGGTGCCGAGCAGGGCCACCGCCAGCCAGCGCGCACGCCGCCCTTCGATCAGCCGTTGCAGTTGGGGGGTGAGCATGTTGACCAATTCATAGACCAACAGGCCGGCCAGCAGGCTGGGCAGCAATTTGAGCGGCAGCACCAGCAGCAGTCCGCCGAAAATGATGATGTAGCTGGCCAGCAACAACACATGACGCTGAGAAAACGTTGGCATACAGCCTCAAAACGAACGGCGTTAAAGGATGTTGTAGGAGCGAGCTTGCTCGCGAAAAACGAAAGGGCACCGCGTTTAGTCAGGGTGCCCGTTTGATCGTTCACGTTTTTCGCGAGCAAGCTCGCGCCTACAAAGGGACTGCGTGCGAGTGTCGCAGCCTTCTATGGCCTGGGGCTATTACTTCTTCAGGCAGGTGCTCATGAATGTTTTACGCGCATCGCCGGTCAACGCTTGGGTTTTCGCCGACGCATTGCAGTCTTTCATCTTTTGCTGCTGCGGGGTCAGGGTCTTGGCATCATTGGCCGCCGGGGCCGACAGGCAGGTCTTCATGAAAGCCTTGCGCTCATCGCCCTTGAGGGTCTTGGTGGTGGCCTCGGCGTTACAGGTGGTCATTTTGTTTTGCTGGGCAGTGGCGGCAAAACCCTGGGAACACAGCAGCAGGCCCATCATCAACAGCGGAATACGCAGCATCTTCATGGAGTTTTCTCCCTGTTACCGTACCGAAGGGCACGGCCTACAAC
The DNA here is from genome assembly GCF_900005715.1 of Pseudomonas sp. 34 E 7. Lineage (NCBI taxonomy): Bacteria > Pseudomonadati > Pseudomonadota > Gammaproteobacteria > Pseudomonadales > Pseudomonadaceae > Pseudomonas > Pseudomonas sp. 34 E 7. The sequence goes on along the minus strand of NZ_CVTX01000106.1, from coordinate 67,370 downwards.
GCAGTGTAGTCAAAACCTGTTACAACTTCACCGGCGGCGAATAGTCGTCCGACGGTATCGCTTCCACCTCTTCAACACATTGGGTTTGCTTTCGATGCAATACGCGTATCCCCTGCTGGCCATCCTTATCTGGGCCGGCAACACCGTGGTCAACAAACTGGCGGTGGGTTCGATTTTCCCGGCTGAAATCGGCTTTTATCGCTGGCTGTTCGCGGCGCTGCTGTTCACTCCGTTCATGTTCAAGCCGGTGATCGCCAACTGGCCGCTGATCCGCCCGAACCTGGGCAAGATTTTCATGCTCGGGGTGCTGGGCATGGCCGTGTATCAAAGCCTGGCCTATTACGCGGCCACGCTGACCAGTGCCACCAACATGGGCATCATCCTCTCGCTGATGCCGCTGATGGCCCTGACCGCCGCCATTATCAGCCTCGGCCAGCGCCTGACCTTCGGCGCGCTGACCGGCGCGGTGCTGTCGTTCGCGGGGGTTGTGGTGGTGGTGTCATCCGGCAGCCTGGGCGCGTTGCTGCAACACGGGATCAACCTCGGTGACGCCATGATGCTGGTCGCCACCCTGGCCTACGCGGTCTACAGCACCTTGCTGAAAAAATGGCAACTGCGCCTGCCGCCGTTGGTGCTGTTGTATCTGCAAGTGCTGGTGGCGGTGGTGGTGCTGTTTCCGTTGTTCCTGTTCTCGGCCAAGGCGGGCCTGGGCTGGGCGAATATCCCGCTGGTGCTGTATGCGTGCCTGCTGGCTTCGATGCTGGCGCCGCTGGCGTGGATGCACTCGGTCAAAACCCTGGGGCCAAGCCGTACCACGTTGTTTTTCAACCTGCTTCCACTGATTACTGCCTTGATTGCGGCGGTGGTGCTGAAGGAAGCGCTGGCGCTTTATCACCTGGTGGGAGGGTTGCTGACCTTGGGTGGGGTGGTCCTGTCGGAGCGCTGGACCACGCCGGTCAGACCTCGTCGTGACACATCCTGTTAAATCCGATAAAACTTTTCGCCTCTCTCGCGACTCACAACTGGGAGCGATCACGCCGGCAGAGCGTGGCGTAAAACCGGATTAGCCCCAGGAGATTGAGATGACTGAAGCACACTTGACTGACGTTGCGACCCTGCGCAGCCGCGCCCGCCAGAACGTCGAAAACGGTGCCGTGACCGAAGGCTATGACGCCGACCGCGAAGAAATTATCCGCCTGCTCAACGCATCGCTGGCCACCGAACTGGTCTGCGTATTGCGCTACAAGCGTCACTACTTCATGGCCAGCGGCCTGAAAGCCAGCGTCGCCGCCGATGAGTTCCTGGAACACGCCACCCAGGAAGCCGAACACGCCGACAAACTTGCCGAGCGCATCGTGCAGCTGGGCGGCGAGCCGGAATTCAACCCCGACCTGCTGTCGAAGAACTCCCACGCGCAGTACGTGGCGGGCAACTCGCTGAAAGAAATGGTCTACGAAGACCTGGTGGCCGAGCGGATCGCGGTAGACAGCTACCGTGAAATCATTCAGTACATCGGTGATAAAGACCCGACCACCCGTCGCATCTTCGAAGACATCCTGGCCCAGGAAGAAGAACACGCCGACGACATGGCGGATATTCTAGAAGGCCTGTAATCAGCCGCACAGCAATACCCATGTGGGAGGGGGCTTGCTCCCGATAGCGGTGGTTCAGCCAACGATGTTCCGGCTGATAAATCGCTATCGGGGGCAAGCCCCCTCCCACATTTGGTTTCAGGTGCAGTCAGTTACTTCACGGTCTTGGGCGCCTTGCCCTCTCTCATCTGTTGCAGCAACGGTGCGCACGCATTCGGCTCGCCGCCGCTTGGGGCAACCAGTGCGAGCAACCCGGCCGCAGGACCTGCGATCACACCCAGGGCGACCATGCCCGCGCCGCGCAGTGCCAAGGGAATGGCCTTGACGCCGGCATTGGGCTTGACGAAGGGCCCGTTCACATACAACGGTGAGCGCAGGGAGAACAGGCGGAAGCCCTTGGACTCCGGCGTGATGGTCAGGTCCAACTGCTCGGTCGCCATATTCGCCGTGCCATCGACGTAGATGATCGCGTTCTCGGTATCGAACACAAACAAGCGGGTCGTCGCCAGGCCAGTCTTGATGCCGAAGTCCGCCGCAGCGCAGTTGATCTTCACTTCCTTGTCGCCAAACAGGCGTCCCACCACGTAGTTGCCGACGTTGAGGCCAGCGATTTCCATCAGGCTACGGCTGATCGCACCGTCGTTGATCAGCATCTTCAGGTCACCGTTGGAGGTGCCCAGCAGCGCTGCCACGGAGTTGCCGCGCCCGGCAATATCGGCGTCGCCGTTGAGTTCGCCGAAGCTGGTTTTCATCGGCTCAAAGCTTGGGAACAACTGCTTGAGCTTGAAGTTACGCGCCGTGAGCTTCGCCCGGCCTTCCATTGGCATGGTGCGGCCGTTCAAGCGGATCTGCGCATCGAGCTTGCCGCCGGCCACGCCGAAGCGCAGGGGTTCAAGGCTCAGCTCACCATCGTTGAGCACCAGGTGCGTATAGAGGTCGGTGAACGGCAGCTCGGCGCTGTGCACGATGCGTTTGCCGGTGAATTCCACGTCGGCATCCATGTCGCGCCAGCGCTCGGTGCGGAACTCTTCAACCGGCAACACCTTGGTTGCCGGTTGCTTGCTTTCACCGCCACGGGCTTTCTGCTTGGCGTTGGAGTCGGCGCCGATCAAGGGCGCCAGGTCGTCCATCAGCAGTTGATTGGACACCAGCGCGCCGCTGAGCTTGGGCCGTGGCTGGCTGGCCACGTAGGCCAGGTCGCCGTGGATATCGCTGTTGCCGATCTTGCCGTTGAAGTTTTCATAGCGGAACGACGCACCGCTGGCTTCATGCAGCTTGGCGATCAGATGACCGTCGGTTGAATAGGCCGGCGAATCGGGCAACGTCACGCCGGTCAGCGGGTAGAGGTTGCCCAGGCTGGCACCGGCGAGCTTCAGGCGCAGGTCCAGGGCGCCGAGGTTCAGCGGGTCGGTCAGGGTGCCGGCCAGGGCGATGCTGGTGTCGCCGATCTTGACCTGGGCCTGCAGCGGGAACGGCTTGGCCGCGTCCTGCAGGGCGAGCAGGCCGCCGATCTTGCCGGTGCCGGCGAGCGCCTGGCCGTGATACTGGCCTTTGACCTTGAGGCCGAACGCGTAGTCCTGGGGGGACGAGCCTTTTTCCAGGGCTTTTTTGGCATCCGCATCGCCGACGATTGCACCGAAGGGGATCGGCTTGCCCAGCGGGTCGATGATCACATCGAGCCGGGTCTTGAGGGTCTGGTCGTCGAGGGTGACGTGGCCTTTGTCGAAGCCGATGGCGCCGATATCCACCACCCAGCTGGAAGGCTCGGCGTCGGGGTCCTTGGGGTCGAACTTGAAGGTCCAGTTGGCGCGGCCGTCCGCCAGGCGCTGCAGGTCGGCGCTCGGCTCGGTGAGGTCGATACGCGGGATCACCACGCGTTGTGCCAGCAATGCCAAGGGCGAAATACGCAACTCGACCTTCTTGAGCGTGACCATCTGCGGTTGCTTGGACCAATCGGGATTGCCCAGGCTCAGGTCTTCGGCAATCACGTGGGGCCAGGGCACCCAGGCCCGCCAGCCGCCCTCGTCGGGCTCACGCTGCCACACCACCGCCAGGTTGCCGTTGATGGCGAACGGGCGGTGCAACTCTTCGGAGACCTTGGCATTAAGGGGCGGCTTGATGCGGTTCCAGTCAAAAAACACCAGGACCAATACCGCGATGGCAATTAACAGAACGAAGCTGGCGCAGCACCAGGCGACGATTTTTCGAGTGCGCGTCATTGCACAAAACTCCTGATTACGACTGGCTGGGCAACAGCCTTTGAAACAGCTTATAGGACTACGACTGGCAAAGTGCCCGGGGGTTTAACGCAACGGCCGATTTAGCCGAAAAAAGCGATTTTCCTGATCGATCAGACCGTTTCCGCTCATCAACCACGCACCATTGTTACCCAGGTGCGTGTCGAAAATACCCACTACGGTGCAAAACCGCGTGCTTGAGAGGCGCGAGCTAGAGCCTCCCGTGAGAACAATCAATTCTGTTGATTATTACCATTGTGTTTATGAACTTTTATATCGACTTATCAAGAGTAGCATTAGCCCTGTACCCACTTTATCGCCCTCCCGAGGAGCAACCATCATGAAACGCCAAGTACTTGCTACCGTCCTGTTATCCGTCCTGGCTTCCAGTGCCTTTGCCCTGCCAGCCGCCGAACAGGCCACCCCACAGAACCAGTCCCAGGCCGTGCAGTCGAGCCAGACCCTGGCCCGCAGCGGTTCGCAGGAAGATGAAAACCGTGACTACGCCAAAGGCGCTGTCGCTGAAAACGGTTCGGAGCAGGCCAACAAACGTGCCTACACCGAAGGCCTGACTGAAGGTGGCAACGACCGCCTGCAGGAAAAAGGTCTGGTAGAAGGCGGCGCTGAACAAGCCAATGACCGCGCCTATACCCAAGGTATCGCTGAAGGTGGTGCTGACCGTCTGCAAGAACTGCATCAAGCACAGAGCTGAGCCCGTGGTGGCCCAGAAAAAAGCCCGATCTGCCGATCGGGCTTTTGCTTTTCTATAGACCGCGTCACGTCTGCCCCCCGTCAAGTTCGACGCCGGCAAAGCGCTTTTGCTAGAGTGCGTCGTTGTACTCGCCGACAAAGCCCATCCGCTCATGCTGCCCCGCGCCGAACAGAAGCAACAGACTCGCCTCGCCTTGATGGACGCTGCCCGCCATCTGATGGAGTGTGGCCGTGGGTTTGGCAGCCTGAGCCTGCGCGAAGTGGCCAAGACAGCGGGCATCGTGCCCACCGGCTTCTATCGTCATTTTGCCGACATGGACCAGCTTGGGCTCGCGTTGGTCAGTGAAGTCGGCCAGACATTCCGCGCCACGATTCGCCTGGTGCGCCACAACGAATTCGTCATGGGCGGGATCATCGATGCGTCCGTGCGGATCTTTCTCGACGTGGTCTCGGCCAACCGTTCCCAATTCCTGTTCCTGGCCCGCGAACAATACGGCGGTTGCCTGGCCGTGCGCCAAGCCATCGGCGCGCTGCGCGAAGACATCACCCGCGACCTGGCGGCCGACCTTACGCTGATGCCCAAGCTGCAGCACCTGGACGCCGACGGCTTGCACGTGATGGCCGACCTGATCGTCAAAAGTGTGTTCGCCACCCTGCCCGACATCATCGACCCTCCCGCCCAGGCCCTGCCTGCCCACCTCACGCCCCAGGCGAAGATCACCCAGCAATTGCGCTTTATCTTTATCGGCCTCAAGCATTGGCAAGGCCTGGGCAGCACTGAGTAATACGATCAGCCGGCCTTGTGAAAACGCTTGGCGGTGGTGTAGTGCCTGTTCCAGTAACTATTGCTCAACGAATCGATACGCACGTTCTTGCCGGTACGCGGTGAATGGATAAATTTGCCATCGCCGATATACAGCCCGACGTGACTGACCCGCCCCTGCCCATTGCCTTTGAAAAAGACCGCGTCGCCCGGCTTCAACGCCGTGCGCTTGATAGTCGCGGCCGTTGAGCGGTGCATCGCAGCCGTGGTGCGCGGCAGCTGGATATTGGCTTGGGTCTTGAACAGATAGACCAGGAAACTGCTGCAATCGAACCCTTGCTCGGTGGAGGTACCGCCCCACTTGTAGGGTGTACCTAGCAGTTGATGGGCGCGGTCGATCACATTTTCGACCGAAGACGGTGCATGGACGGAAACAAACGTCGGCGGCTGTTGAAGAGTGGCCGAGGCTGAGGAAATAAGACAAGACAGGCTGACAATGACGGAACAGATAAGTGACTTGAACATGATGAACATCGCGACGGATTAAACACGGCGCGAATCTTAAAGAACCACCACGTAAGCTCACGAAGGCCAATTCTCTGGCTCTTGTAGGATTATTCCTTAAAGGCAGATGAAGAATTGTATGAAAGACGTTTCATGCAATTCATCGGCTTACTCCACGCAAAATGCCCCCTCCTGGTGCCGAGCGCCGCTCAAACGCACCAAATTGCAACACGCTCGCCCTTTACGGATGCCCTGCCGTGTAGCGCTCGCGCCCTGCTGACAGGGATTTCCTACGCGCATGCCGGGTTGGCAAGGCCCTTGCTCTACCACCTTTATAGCCCCTTTATCGTTAATAGCTGGAAACCCTCCGATGCTGGTGATCCACCGCCGAATCGCCCCCCAGGCCCTCTGGGCCGCCGAGCTGCTGCTGAACTTCGAAGCCCGCAGCAAAAGCCGCCTGCGCTGTTTCAGTGCCGACGGTGAAGACGTCGGCTTGTTTTTGGAGCGTGGGCAACCGCCGCTGCACGATGGCGAATTCCTGCAAGCCGAGGACGGACGCGTCGTACGTGTCTGCGCGCGCCCTGAACAACTGCTGCATGTCACCTGCCGCAACGCCTTTGAACTGACCCGCGCGGCCTATCACCTGGGCAATCGCCATGTCGCCCTGCAGGTCGGCGATGGCTGGCTGCGCCTGCTCGATGACTATGTGCTCAAGGCCATGCTGGAACAGCTGGGCGCCGATGCGCACCCCATCGAGGCGCCTTTCCAGCCCGAGCACGGCGCCTATGGCGGTGGTCATCATCACTCGCGCCATGGTGACGAAGACTTCAATTACGCGCCCAAACTGCATCAGTTCGGCGTGCGTCCATGAACCCGGCCTGGGCGCTGTTGCGCCTGGCCAGTCCGCAATTGCCGATTGGCGGCTACAGCTACTCCCAGGGCCTGGAAATGGCGGTGGAGAACGGCCGCGTCAACGATGCCGCCAGCGCGCGACGCTGGATCAGCGACCAATTGCTGCTCAACCTCGCGCGTTTTGAAGCGCCGTTGCTGCTCGCCCACTGTCGCGCCGCCGCGGAACAGGCCTGGCCGCGCCTGGCGCAGTTGTGTGAAGAACACCGTGCCAGCCGCGAAACCCGCGAGCTGTATCAGGAGAGCCGGCAGATGGGCTACTCGCTGCAACAACTGCTCAGTGGCTTGCCCGAGTTGGACGCCGACGCCCGTGATTTCCTTGACCAACAGCCTGAACCCCATCTGGCCCTTGGCTGGGCCCTGGCCGCACGGGCCTGGACCATCCGCCCCGACGACGCCCTCGCCGCCTGGCTGTGGAGCTGGCTGGAAAACCAGTTGGCCGTGCTGATGAAGACCCTGCCCCTGGGCCAGCAAGCCGCGCAGCGCCTGACCAGCGAACTGCTGCCGCTGTTGCAGCAGGCCCAGCACGAGGCAGGCCGCGTCGAACCCGATCACCTTGGCAGCGCCGCGTTTGGCCTGTCTTTGGCGTGCATGGCCCACGAGCGCCAGTACAGCCGCCTGTTCCGTTCCTGAGGCTTTTTTGGAGAACCCACCATGAACACACAACCCCTGCGCGTCGGCATCGGCGGCCCGGTCGGCTCCGGCAAGACAGCCCTGACCCTGGCCCTGTGCCTGGCGCTGCGCGACCGCTACAACCTGGCGGTGGTTACCAACGACATCTACACCCGCGAAGACGCTGATTTTTTGGTGCGCAACCAGGCCCTGGCGCCGGAACGCATCATCGGCGTGGAAACCGGCGGCTGCCCGCACACGGCGATCCGCGAAGATGCCTCGATCAACCTGGAGGCGGTGGACCAGCTCAACCGCCGGTTTCCAGGCCTGGACTTGATTCTGGTGGAGTCCGGCGGCGACAACCTGTCGGCGACGTTCAGCCCCGAACTGTCGGACCTCACCATCTACGTGATCGATGTGTCCGCCGGCGACAAGCTGCCGCGCAAGGGCGGGCCCGGTATTTGCAAATCCGACCTGCTGGTGATCAACAAGATCGACCTCGCGCCGCTGGTGGGTGCCTCGCTGGAATTGATGAACAGCGACACCCAACGCATGCGCAATGGCAAACCCTTTGTGTTCAGCAATCAGAAAACCGGCGTCGGCCTGGATGAAATCGTCGCCTTTATCGAACGTCAAGGCCTGCTGACCGCTGCCTGATTCCCCTACGGAGCCTGTTTATGAACCTCAAGAAACTGTTCGCCACCGCCGCGCTGCTGCTGGCCCCCGCCCTCGCCTTCGCTCACCCGGGCCACGGCGACAATGGCCTGGTCGCCGGTATCAGCCACCCATTGGGCGGGCTCGACCACCTGCTGGCCATGGTTGCGGTCGGCCTGTGGGCGGCGCAGCAAAAAGGCAACGCACGCTGGGCGCTGCCGTGTGCCTTCGTCGGCACCATGTTGATCGGTGGCATGCTCGGTTTTGAAGGCCTGCAACTGCCGGCACTGGAAAGCGGGATCGCCGCATCGGTGCTGGCGCTGGGCCTGGCGGTAGCGCTGGCAGTGCGGCCACCGCTGTGGGTGGCGGTGGGGGCAACGGCGTTGTTTGCGTTGTTCCATGGCGTGGCCCATGGCCTGGAACTGCCGGACATGTCCAGCCCCTGGGCGTACGCGGCAGGGTTTGTCGGCGCGACGGCTGCGTTGCATGCGGCGGGTTACGCGGTGGTGCGTTTCCTGCCTGCGGCGGCGGCACCGTTGGTGCGGGTGGCGGGGGCGGCTTCGGCGGCGACCGGGGTTTGGTTGTTGGCGGGCTGATCTTCAGCGCTGCTGAAGGCCTCATCGGGGCATCTACACAACTCTGTAGCGCTCAACCGTAACCACGATGCGAAGCGAGTCGCCCTTGATCTTGATCTGCTTTTGATCTTGATCTCAGGCGCCCCGTTAAACCACGCTGGCCGAACGCAGGCTTGAATCCGTGGGCAACCCGGCAGGACGCCGGGTTAGCCGCACTGGGCCATGGATGGCCCATTGCGGCGGCCCACGGATTCAAGCCGGAGAGAGGGCACACCGAGCCCAGGCGAGGTGCCGAGTGGTGGGGCAAGAGCGTTTTGCTTACTTTTGCGCTTTTCAAAAGTGAGCCGCCGTAAGGGCGGAACCCTAAGTAGCCGTTACCGCAGAAACGGATATGTACTCGGTCTAATCCAACACCCTGGTCGGCCCTGAGGGCCCCATCGGGGGCAAGCCCCCTCCCACACTTAGATTTGTGAATACAGTCAAAAGGTGGGAGGGGGCTTGCCCCCGATAGCGGCGCCACAGACACCACAGTTCCCAAGCCTGATAACATGCGCGCCACACCCCTGCCGTGACGACGCCAGCCAATGCCCATCGCTTCTCCACCCACTTTGAATTCCGTGCTCACGCACTTCCATGACCTGATCGTGCCGCTGTGGCAGGGCCCGGGCTGGAATGCCGACCTGGCACTACCGTTTGAGGCACTGGACGCCAATCATCAGCCACTGCCCCCGCAACGCTACCGCGCCATGGCCTGCGCCCGCCAGTTGTACCTGTTTGCCAGCCTGATCGGCGAGCCCGGCACGGACTTCGCGCAAGCGCGTGCGGCGCAGTTGTTCCGTTCCCTGCAACAGCATTTCCACGACGCCGAACACGGCGGCTGGTTCTACAGCATGGACCCGGCCGGGCAGCCACTGGATAAACGCAAAGACCTCTACACCCACGCCTTTATCATCTTTGCCTGCGCCCAATACTGGGCCAAGGTACGTGAACCCTTGGTGGAGTCGGTGCTCAATGCCGCGCTGGAAGTGGTCGCCCAACGCTTCGCCACCGGTGACGGCCTGTACGAAGCGGTGCTGGACCGCAACTGGGCCTCGCTCAAGTCCGGCCCATTGCAAAACCCGTTGATGCACCTGGCCGAAGGCTTCCTCGCCACCCTCGCGGTGCGTGAGGACGCCGAGGTACAAGCGGCCCTGCTGGCATTGGCGACGGCCATGCAGCAGCGCTTCATCGACCGCGAACATGGCGTGATGCTGGAAAAACCGCTGGGTGCTGTGGATAACTGGTTTGAACCGGGGCACCAGTTCGAATGGTTCTTTTTGCTCGAGTCCTCGCCCGTACTGCGCGGCACACCGTTGCATACGTCGCTGACACGGGCGTTCGCCTATGCCGAACACACCGGTGTGGATAAGTTGAGCGGTGCGGTCAGTGGCATGCTTTCAGTGGATGGCACGGTGCGCGACGGCACCCAGCGTATCTGGGCCCAGGCCGAGTACCTGCGGGCATTGACCTTGCGCCCCGGCAGCGAGGCGGTGCTGCAGCGTCAATTGCTGGCGCTGCAAGAGCATTTCCTGCATGAGAAGGGCTGGCATGAATGCCTGGATGCCGAGGGCAGGGTGAGCCGGCGGGATATGCCGTCTACCACGCCTTATCATTTGGCGACTTGCTATCAGGGTCTGATCCAGTATTTGAGCTGATCTTCAGGCCCTCATCGGGGGCAAGTCGAATCGTCGCACCGCCCCTCCCACCTTTTATTTGTGAATACAGTCAAATGTGGGAGGGGGCTTGCCCCCGATAGCCTCACCTCGGTCTAACTGACCTCACGCAATCCACTTGCGATCCCCAGTAAAACTGATCGTCAACCAGCGCGCCGCATCCGGCGTTCCCAGCGCTGTGGATATCTCTTCGCGCAATCCGTCGAGGGTCGCGACCTTATCCACCGGGTAATCGGCCGGCAACACCACATGAATTTCAATGAATCGTGCCCGCCCGTGCTTTTGCACGTAGGACACGTAGTCGTCGAAGCCATGCCTGGCCTGCGCCGCGTCCATCACTTCGCGCACGGTGTCGTCCAAGTGATCCGGGGCAATCCCCAGCACCTCACGCAAGGCCGGGCGCAGGATCTTGAACGCCGGCGCCAGCATGCTCAGGGCCAGCAGAATCAGGATCAGCGGGTCGACGTACACCGCCCACTCGCCATAACCCTGGGATTTGAGCAACAGTGCCGCCAGAAAGCTGATCAGCAAGCCCACCGACAGCATCGCGTCCACCAGCCAGCTGATGTTGTCGAACTGGATCAGCGATGACTTGAGCGTGCGATTGCGGTAACGCACATAGAAGAAGTAGGCGAATTCCACCACGGTAAATACCGCCGCATACACGATCACCAGCCCCAACTCGATGTCGCGACCGCCATTGATGATGCCGAACACACCGTTGAGAAACGCATAGATGGCGATCAGCAGCAGGAAGCTGCCTTCGATCAACAGCACCATCGGCTCCAGGTGCCAGTAGCCGAACTGGAAACGCTCGTTGCTTTTCTTGGCGATCAGCTTGGCCGTGATCAGCATCAGCACCTTGATGGCGGTGGCGATCAGCGAGAAAAAGCCGTCGAACAGAATGGATTGGGCGCCGGATATCACACCCGTGACAATCCCGGCGATCGCGACGGCGAACATCAGGATGGTCGATTGTTTGAGCAGTGCCTGCTCACCTCGGTTACTCACATTTCCTCCCGTCAAAACCTTTAGACCGCAGGGTGCGGTGGGGTTTTCAGGGGTGGAGTGTACCTTATGGCCTGTTTTTGGCCGATTTGACGCCATTTACTGTAGGAGCGAGCTTGCTCGCGAAAACCCCGAGCGCGCCGCGTGAATTCAGGATGCCCGCGTCATCGTTAACGTTTTTCGCGAGCAAGCTCGCTCCTACAGTGTATCGCGCAGGTGCTTAGCCCTTGGCCCCACGCTCAATCGCAAACCCAGCCCAGGTCTGGCTCACCGGCATCAACTCCAACCGGTTGATATTCACGTGCGCCGGGGTGTTGAGCACCCAGAAGATTGTGTCGGCAATATCCTGCGGCTGGATCGGCTCGGCGCCGGCATAGGTCGCGTCATAGCGCGCCTGATCCCCACCGAAACGCACCAGGGAAAACTCGCTCTCGCACAAGCCCGGCTCGATGTTGGTCACACGCACGCCAGTGCCTTGCAGGTCACAGCGCAGGTTCAGCGAGAATTGCTTTACGAACGCCTTGGAGCCGCCATACACGTGGCTGCCCGGGTAGGGGTAGCTGCCGGCGATGGAACCCAGGTTGATGATCCCGGCGCCACGGCCATGGGCGATCAGGCGCGGCAGCAGCAGGTGGGTGGTGGTCAACAGGCCCTTGATATTGGTGTCGACCATGGTTTCCCAATCGTCGAGGTTGCACTTGGGCGCAGGGTCGGTGCCCACGGCCAGGCCGGCGTTGTTGATCAGCCCGCGCAGCGTGGCGAACGATGGCGGCAGGTTGGCGATGGCCTCTTCCATGCCTTGGCGATCACGCACGTCCACCACCAGGCCATGCACTTCGGTCTGACGGGAGAGCTCTTCGACCAGCGCGTTCAAGCGCTCGGCACGCCGGCCGGTGAGCACCAGTTTCCAGCCGGCCTCGGCAAAACGGCGGGCGCAGGCTTCACCGAAACCTGAAGTGGCGCCAGTAATAAACAGCGTGTCGGACATGGTGTTCTCCTTGCGGGCAACGAAAAAAGTTGCCAGCAGAATGCCCTTACGCCGCCGTTGCGGCAACCGCTATACGCACGCCTACATGCTGGCTTGATCATTTTTTAACCACACCTGGCAGCGCTATATGAATCGCGGCCTGCAGCCATGTACGCGCAGGTTATCCACAACTGCGCCCACAGTCTTTGGGGGCAAGTGCACATCGCCTCGGGCCACGGTATACAAGGCTTGCAGGTGTTTGCGGAAAGTTTTTTGCTTGACCAGGACGCAGGGCATATGCAGGCAATTTCACTCGATGGGATACGAACGATGGCTACAGGCCAGTCATTCCGGCCTCTGCGGCGGTCTTTCCAGAGTTTAATCACAGACTTATCCACAGGCTGAACTGACCTGTTTCGGTCATATACCTGTGTCTTTAAACAGGTTGACAAAACCCTCGGACGGTCGTGAAAAAGCCCCTGATCAAAAAACAACCACAAGCCTGCAGGCCACGTATTCAAAGGCTTGCAGCCAGGTACTCCCACGTTACCCACAGCCGGTTCCACAGTGGATGGGGACAAGTCAAAACTGTGACAAAACAGGGATTTGCGGCGGCTATATGTCGCGCTTTGGAGGAGGGCTGGAATTGTTTTCCACAATTTGGTGGAAGCTCTGCGCGCTGATCGTTCCCACGCTCCGCGTGGGAATGCAGCCGGGGGCGCTCTGCGTCCCAAAGCGTGACGCGGAGCGTCACAAGAGGCGTTCCCACGCGGAGCGTGGGAACGATCAGGTGGGGGGTCAGTGACCGCCGAGGTAGGCGTTGCGCACTTCCTCGTTCACCAGCAATTCCTTGCCGGTCCCCGTCAGGCGAATCTCACCGTTGACCATCACATACGCCCGGTCCGAGAGGCGCAGGGCGTGGTTGGCATTCTGCTCCACCAGGAAGATAGTCATCCCGGTGGAGGCCAGCTCGCGCAGGGTGGAAAAGATCTGCTTCACCACAATCGGCGCCAGGCCCAGACTCGGCTCATCGAGCAGTAACAGCTTGGGCCGGCTCATCAGCGCGCGGGCGATGGCGAGCATTTGCTGCTCGCCGCCGGACATGGTCATCGCCCGCTGGTTGCGCCGCTCCTTGAGCCGTGGGAACAGCTCGAACATGCGCTGCATGTCCTCACCGGCGAACTTGTCGCCAATGGGAATGGTACCCATCAGCAGGTTTTCCTCGACGGTCATGTCAGGGAATACCCGCCGCCCTTCCGGCGACTGCGCGATGCCGTTGGAGGCAATGTAGTGGGACGACTTGTGGGTGATGTCCACGCCGTTATAGAGAATCTGCCCCGACTCGGCCCGAGGCTGGCCGAAGATCGACATCAGCAGCGTGGATTTGCCCGCGCCGTTGGAGCCGATCAGGCTGACGGTTTCGCCTTCGTTGATGTGCAGCGAGACTTTTTTCAGGGCCTGGATCGGGCCGTAGAACACGTCCAGGTCCTTCATTTCGAGGATAGGCCCGCTCATACCAGCTCCTCTTCGTCCGCGCCCAGGTAGGCGGCAATCACTTTCGGGTCGTTGCGGATCGCGTCCGGCCCGCCTTCGGCGATCACGTTGCCGTGGTCCAGCACCACGATGTGGTCGGAAATACTCATCACCATGCCCATGTCGTGTTCGATCAGCACCACCGTGAGGTCGTGTTCGTCGCGCAGCAGGCGAATCATCGCACTGAGGGCTTCGGTTTCCTGGGGGTTGAGGCCCGCTGCCGGTTCGTCCAGGCAGATGATCTGCGGTCGCGTGCACATGGCACGGGCGATTTCCAGGCGGCGCTGCTGGCCGTAGGAAAGCTCGCCAGCAAGACGGTTGGCGCAGTCCACCAGGTCGACCACTTCCAGCCAGTAAAAGGCGTGGTCGAGCGCATCGCTTTCAGCCTTGCGGTAGCCCTTGGTGTTGAGGATGCCCGCGAGCATGTTGCGGTTGACCCACATGTGCTGGGCCACCAGCAGGTTTTCCAGCACCGACATTTCCTTGAACAGGCGAATGTTCTGGAAGGTCCGCGCCAGGCCGGCGCGGTTCACCAGGTGGGTGCCGCCGAACATTTTGTAGTACACGCGCCTGAGGAAGCTTTTCGGCGACACGAAATCGCTGGCCTTGAAGCGCTCGCCCAGCAACTGGATGACGTTGGTCTGCTTGCCGCGCACGTTGAGTTCGATCTTGCCGCCACTGGCCTTGTAGAAACCGGTGAGGCAGTTGAACACCGTGGTCTTGCCGGCGCCGTTGGGGCCGATCAGGGCGAAGATCGAGTTGCGTTCGACCTTGAGGCTCACATCACTCAGGGCCTTGATGCCACCGAAGTGCATCATCAGGTGTTCGACTACGAGCACGACTTCCTTACTCATGGCGCGGCTCCCTATTCGCTATGGCACCTTTACGTGGCGTCACACCGGTGCGGCTGATGCGGATCAGGCCGCGCGGTCTCCAGATCATCATCACCACCATCAACACGCCAAACAACAGCACGCGGTATTCGGAGAAACTGCGCAGCAGTTCCGGCGCCACGGTCAGCACGAACGCCGCGATGACTACGCCGACCGTCGAGCCCATGCCGCCCAGCACCACAATGGCCAGAATCAACGCCGACTCGAAGAAGGTAAACGACGACGGATTGACGAAGCCCTGGTAGCTGGCAAAGAACACCCCGGCCAACCCGGCGGTGGAGGCGCCGATGGTGAATGCCGAGAGCTTGACCAGCACGTGATTCAGGCCCATGGACCGGCAGGCGATTTCATCTTCGCGCAAGGCTTCCCAGGCGCGACCTACCGGCATACGGGTCAGGCGATGCTTGATGTACAACACCGCCAGCACCACCAGGAACAGCACGATGTAGATGAACATGAACTTGATGTTGGGGTTGTAATCGAGACCGAAGAACTCGTGGAACGGAATCCCGCCATCTTTGGCACGCTTGCCGAACTCGAGGCCCAGGAACGTCGGCGAAGGCACCGGCATCCCGTTTGGCCCGCCGGTAAACGACAGCCAGTTGTTCAGCACCAGGCGGATGATTTCACCAAAACCCAGGGTCACGATGGCGAGGTAGTCCCCGTGCATTCGCAGCACCGGGAATCCGAGTATGCACCCCGCCAAAGCCGCCGCGATCGCCGCCAGTGGCAGCACGCTCCAGAAGCCCAGGCCGAGGTATTGATAACCCAGCGCCAGGCCGTAGGCACCGATGGCGTAGAACGCCACGTAACCCAGGTCGAGCAGACCGGCCAGGCCCACCACGATGTTCAGCCCCAGGCCGAGCAACACGTAGATCAACCCGAGGATCACCACGGTGAGCAGGTACTTGTTGGCGAAAATCGGGAACACGATGGCGATCACGATCAGGGCTGGAATGATCCAGCGCAGCCGCGATTTGTAGTCCGGCGGCAACACGTGCACGCCGGAGCCGCTGCTTTCGAAACCCTGCAGGATCTTCACGCCCTTGGGGGTCTGCAGGAACAGGCTCAAGGCAAAACGCCCGGCCATCACAATGGCGACCAACGTGGCAACGCGCGCAGGTTCCAGGTTGAAGCTGTAGCCGTCGAGCACCACGCCTACGATCGGGCCGAACACGATCAGCGAAATCAGCCCGGCGAGGACCGTATCGACCACGCTTTTCTTGATATCAATGGATTTGGCAGCAGACATGTTTACACCTTCGCCACGAGTGGGCGACCAAGCAGGCCCTGGGGACGGAAAATCAGAATCACCACCAGCAGGGAGAAACTGAACACGTCTTTGTAGTCAGAGTTGATCAACCCCGCGAACAACGACTCGGAGATACCGAGGATGATCCCGCCCAGCATCGCCCCAGGCAGGGAGCCGATGCCGCCGAGCACCGCGGCGGTAAACGCCTTGATGCCGATGATGAAGCCGGCGTAGAAGTCGAAGGTGCCGTAATTGAGGGTGATCAGCACGCCAGCCAGGGCAGCCATGGCGGCGCCGATGACAAACACGTAGGAGATCACGCGGTCGGTATTGATGCCGAGGATCGAGGCCATCTTGCGGTCTTGCTGGGTGGCCCGGCACATGCGGCCGAGCTTGGTGTATTTGATGATGTAGGTGAGCAACGCCATGCCGGCGAAAGCCGCCACGAGGATGAACACTTTGGTGTAGGTCAGTTGCACGAAGCCGGTGCCGATATCCACGCGCCAGGCGCCGGCGAGCAGGGTGGGAATGCCTTGTTGCTTGGCACCCTGGGCGATCTGCGCGTAGTTCTGCAGGATCAGGGAGATGCCGATGGCGCTGATCAGCGGTGCCAGTCGGGTGGAGTTGCGCAGCGGTTTGTAGGCGACACGTTCGATGACCCAACCGTATACGCCGGTAACGACCACGGTGAAGATCAGGGTGCCGAGAATGAGCAGCGGGAAGGATTCGATGCCGAAGTAAGCCAGCAGTGCCAGACTGATCGCCGCGAGGTAAGCGGAAATCATATAAACCTCGCCGTGGGCGAAGTTGATCATGCCAATGATGCCATAGACCATTGTGTAGCCGATGGCGATCAGGCCATAGACCGACCCGAGGGTCAGGCCGTTGACCAGTTGCTGCAGGAAAATACCATCCATAACGCAATCTCACGCGGTGAGCACCTGCACACCGGTGGGTGTGCGGTGCTTCTGGAGGAAAACAGAGGCTAGGCACGCGCCCTCCCTTGTAGGAGCGAGCTTGCTCGCGAAAAACCAGAGAACGCCGTGTGCATCCAGGAAACCAGCGTTATCGTTGACGTTCTTCGCGAGCAAGCTCGCTCCTACAGGGAGGTCATGCAGTCGGTTGAATTACTTCTGTTTTTCCAGCTGGTGGTATTTGCCGTCTTTATCCCACTGGTAAACCACGTAGTCGGAGATTTTCAGGTCGCCCTTGGCATCCCAGGTTTTTTCGCCCATGACGGTTTTAACCGGGTTGGCCTTGAGCCACTTGGCAGCGTCCTCACCCTTGTTGGACTTGGCGCCGTTGAAGCCGGCGGCCAGGGCCTGGATCGAGGCGTAGGCGTACAGGGTGTAGCCTTCCGGCTCGTACCCGCTTTTACGGAAGGCATCCACCACTGCCTTGCTCTCTGGCAACAGACGCGGGTCAGCACCGAAGGTCATGTACACGCCATCCACGTACTGGTTGCCACCGGCGGTTTTTGCCGGTTCGTCGGTCACTACGCCGTCATCGGACATAAACGCGGCCTTGAGGCCTGCCTCGCGAATCTGGCGAACCAAAGGACCGGCTTCGGGATGCAGGCCACCGAAGTACACGACATCGGCGTCAATGGAACGGATCTTGGTGACCAGGGCACTGAAGTCTTTCTCGCCACGGGTCAGGCCTTCTTCCAGCACCGGCTTGACGCCGCGTTTGGTCAGCTGGGCAGCGGTGGCGTCAGCCAGGCCCTTGCCGTAGGTGTCCTTGTCATTGATCACCGCGACTTTCTTGCCTTTGAGCACGTCGACGATGTAGTCGCCGGCGACAATGCCCTGCTGGTCATCGCGCCCGCACATGCGGAACATGGCGCCCAGGCCGCGCTCGGTGACCTGTGGGTTGGTGGAGCCGGGCGTGATCGCGATAATGCCCGCTTCGTCGTAGACCTCAGACGCCGGGATGGTGTTGGACGAGCAGAAGTGCCCGACCACACCGATCACTTTGTCCTGGTCCGCCAGGCGGTTGGCCACGGCAACGGCCTGTTTTGGCTCGCAGGCGTCATCGCCGGCCACCAGCTTGATCTGCTCGCCGTTAATGCCACCGGCCTTGTTGATAACATCGGCTGCCGCCTGGGCACCCTTCATGTACTGCTCACCGAAAGCGGCGTTGGCGCCCGTCATCGGGCCTGCCACACCAATTTTCACATCAGCTTGAACAAACGTAGAAACACCCAGCGCCGCTGCAACGGCGAGGGCCAGAAAACCTTTCTTGTAAAACGTCTGGGACATGAGTGGTGCTCCGATATTTTTGATTTTTGGCACGACAACTTGCATTCAAACCTTTCACTGAAAGCTCAGAGCAAGCGGCGTGCCATTACTTTTTTATTCTTCAAAAAGACACGGTGTCATTGTTATTGCACGCGTTTCGCGTCCCCCCGCCAGGACGTGCAACCGTCTAGTCTCGACAGGTGCAACCAGCAAGCCAAAAAAGTGCAACCTTGAACGGTGGCACCTGCAACCGAAGGGATAAACGACAGCTCCAGGCGCTGTAACCCCGTGCGTAACGGAACTGCACATTTACAGTGCGTGATTGCTACGACTTGCACCAATACAGATGGGTAGCCGGCTAAGAAAATACCGGCTAACGAGCGCTGTTACGCGGGTCAGACCACGATCCGCAGGCATTGCCCCGCGTGGTACAGCGAGAACCCCGCTTCATAGAGGCAACTGCGCAGGCCCGCGCCCGCCAGGGGTTGCATCGGTGCAAAGGGAATCGGCAGCGACTGGGGATTGTGGTGACACAAATAGTCGGCAAACGCCTTGCCGACCACGCTGCCGGTGGTCACGCCGCGCCCGTTGTAGCCGGTGACCGCCACCAGCCCGGGCGCCGGCTCGAACAAACGCATCAAGTGATCGGGGGTAAACGCGATGCAGCCGGTCCAGGTGTATTCCCACTGCACCGATTTGAGATAGGGGAAGTAATGCTGCTGCACCCGATCGGCCCACGCCTTGAGGAACCAGGCCGGTTTCTGGTTACCGTTGCCCAGGCTGCCGAGCAACAGACGACCATCGGCGTCGCGGCGAATGCTGCTCAGCACCTGGCGTGTGTCCCATGAGCCCTGGCCGCCAGGCAGGATTCGCCCGGCGGCGTCATCGGTGAGCGGCGCCGACGCCACCTGATAGTAGTAACCGGGGAAGAAATTACGCCGCAGTTCGGTCCATTCACCTTCGGTATAGGCATTGGAGGCGATCACCACCTGGGCGGCCTGCACCGCGCCCTGGACGGTCTGCACAGACCAGACTGCACCCTGGCGCTCAAGCCGGGTGACGGGGGAATGATCGAACAACTGCCCGCCCAACCCGACGGCCGCATTCGCCAGACCGCTGGTGTAGGCCATTGGGTTCAAGGTGCCGGCGCGTCGGTCCAGCAAGGCGGCGGCGATTTTCGTGGTGCCGGTGGCCTGCTCGCAGGCCTGCCCGGTGAGCAACTCGACCGGCGCGCCACGGCGCTTCCACTGTTCTTCTCGACTGCGCAGATCCGCCTCGCCACGGGCGTTATGCGCCATGTGCAGGGTGCCCTCGCGGCGCAACTGGCAATCGATGTTGTACTTGTCGATCAGGCCGAACACCAGCGCCGGTGCCGCGCCCAGCATGCGGTTGAGCTGGCTGCCTACGGCTGTACCGAAACCGGCTTCGATCTCGTCCGGCGGGATCCACATACCGGCGTTGACCAGCCCGACATTGCGCCCCGAACCGCCGTGACCGGTGCGATGGGCCTCCAGCACCGCAACACTTTTACCCTGTTCGAGCAAATGAATGGCGGCCGACAAACCGGTGATGCCGGCGCCGATCACGCACACATCCACCTTGACCTCACCCTTGAGCGCGGCACGATCCGGCCGGTTGGGGGTGAGGTGTTCCCATAAACATGTTTCGCGCAGCGCCATTGCCAGACTCCGATGAGACCTAACAGACCACAATCTTGACGTGTAAATGAGCTCAACTGTGGGAGGGGGCTTGCCCCCGATGCGGTGTATCAGTCAACAAATGTGCAGCTGACCCACCGCAATCGAGGGCAAGCCCCCTCCCACATGGACTCAGTCGAACGTAATGCCCTGCGCCAACGGCAACTCCAGCGAATAGTTCACGGTATTGGTCTGCCGGCGCATATACCCGCGCCACGCATCCGAGCCCGACTCACGCCCGCCGCCGGTCTCTTTCTCACCGCCAAACGCGCCGCCGATCTCCGCGCCGCTCGGGCCGATATTGACGTTGGCAATCCCGCAGTCGCTGCCCACCGCCGACATGAACTGCTCGGCTTCACGCACATCGGTGGTGAAGATGCACGACGACAAGCCTTGTGGCACCGCGTTGTTCAGGCGCAGCGCTTCGGCAAAGTCGCTGTAGCCGATCACATACAGAATCGGCGCGAAGGTTTCGGTGCACACCACATCGCTTTGCTCGGGCATTTCCACAATCGCCGGCGCCACGTAGTAAGCGTTGGGGAACTGGTCTTGCAACTGGCGCTTGCCGCCGAACACCTTGCCGCCCTCGCTCAAGGCCTGCTCCAGGGCGTCCTGCATGTTGTCGAAGCCGTGCTTGTCGATCAGCGGGCCGATCAGGTTGCCTTCCAGCGGGTGGCCGATGCGCACCTTGGCGTAGGCGGCCTTGAGGCGGGTGACGATTTCTGCCTTGACCGATTCATGGGCGATCAGCCGACGCAGGGTGGTGCAACGCTGGCCGGCGGTGCCGACGGCGCTGAACAGGATCGCACGCACGGCCATGTCCAGGTCGGCGCTCGGGCCGAGGATCATCGCATTGTTGCCGCCCAGCTCAAGGATGCTGCGGGCAAAGCGCGCGGCGACTTTGGGCGCCACTTCACGGCCCATGCGGGTGCTGCCGGTGGCGCTGATCAGCGCCACACGCGGGTCATCCACCAACGCGGCGCCGGCATCGCGGCCGCCGATGATCACTTGGCTGAGGTACTGCGGCGCATCCTTGAAATTCTTCAACACACGCTCGAACAGGGCCTGGCAGGCCAGCGCGGTGAGCGGGGTCTTTTCCGACGGTTTCCAGATCACCGCATTGCCGCACACCAGCGCCAGGGTGGTGTTCCACGCCCACACCGCGACCGGGAAGTTGAACGCGCTGATCACGCCGACCACGCCCAGCGGGTGCCAGGTTTCACGCATATGGTGACCGGGACGCTCGGAGGCGATGGTCAAACCGTACAACTGGCGCGACAAACCGACGGCGAAGTCGCAGATGTCGATCATCTCCTGGACTTCCCCCAGGCCTTCCTGGGTGATCTTGCCGGCTTCCCAGGAGACCAGCTCGCCCAGGTCGGCCTTGTACTCGCGCAATACGTCGCCGAACTGGCGCACCAGCTCGCCGCGACGCGGGGCCGGTACTTTGCGCCAGGCGTCGAATGCATGCTCGGCGCGACTGACCTGCTGCTCCACCTCGGCGGCGCCTTCCCAGTTCACGGCGCCGATGCGGCTGCCATCGATCGGTGAATGCACAGGCTGTGTACCCGCCTGGTACAGCGCCGGGTTTACGCCTAGACGGTCAAGCAATGCAGCAACCATGGGGTACTCCTTCAAATCTGCAAACACAAAATTGCGCCGCCGCAGACACGGCGATCCAGGCCTCATTTGTAGCTGGCCCAAGACTTGCCAACAAACGACGATTAGGCGAGATATCATTCCGTTTATTCATGCGAAGAATAAAAAGAGGCATGCCGTGCTGAACAAAAGACATTTGCCCTCGATCACCGCCCTGCAGTGTTTCGAAGCCGCCACGCGCCACCTGAGCTTTACCCGCGCCGCCGAGGAACTCAACCTCACGCAAAGCGCGGTGAGCAAACAGGTGGCGCAGTTGGAAGAGTTGCTGCAGCACCTGCTGTTTCGCCGCGTGCGGCGCCGCTTGCAGATGACGCCGGCGGGCGACCTGTACCTGGTGGAAGTGCGCAAGATCCTCTCCCTGGTGGAGATGTCCACCCACTACCTGCGCTCCTACGGCGGCGAAACCGAAGTGCTGCGCGTGTCCACGCCCTACACCTTCGGCGCGCGCTGGCTGGTGCCGCGCCTCAAGGGCTGGCGCCTGCGTCACCCAAACATCCATCTGGACCTGTGCAACGAACAGGAACCGGATGAACTGCTGCAGGGCAAGGCCGACATGGCGTTCTATTTCGGCCAGGGTTCACGCCCCGGCACCGAGAGCGTGAAGTTGTTCAGCGAAGAGCTTGTACCTGTGTGTTCGCCCGAGAGCCTGCCGGCAGAGCCGTTCACCGACCCGACCCAACTGAGCGAACTGGTGCTGCTGCAAAACGCCTCGCGACCCCAGGGCTGGCATGACTGGTTCGCCAGCCAGGGTTTGCACACCGAACACAGTTATCACGGGCCGCGCTTCGACACCTTTTATATGTGCATTCGCGCCGCGCAGGTCGGCTGCGGCGTGGCGCTGCTGCCGCGGTTTCTGGTGGAAGAGGAATTGGCCGAGGGTAAGTTGGTGATTCCCTGGCAGCATGGGATGCCGAGCCAGGATGCGTATTACCTGGCTTATCCGGAGCATGCGGCGGAGGTGCCTAAAGTGAGGGAGTTTGTGAAGTGGATGCTGGAGCAGGTTATTTAGTGCCTGGAATATAGCCATCGGGGGCAAGCCCCCTCCCACATTTGAAATGCATTCCAAGTGTGGGAGGGGGCTTGCCCCCGATGGCGCCAGTGGCCCCGGCAAAAAAATCACTGGCAAACCAACCCAGGTCTATGCGCCACTAGCCCCCTTCCTCAATTGTGCGTAAAGGCCGACGCCCAGCGTCGACCCGTCTGGAGATTCCCGTTATGAGCGAGAGTGTGTTTGCCGATCGCATCGTGCAGAACCTGCTCGACACCGACTTCTACAAGCTGACCATGATGCAGGCGGTGCTGCACAACTACCCGAATGTGGAAGTTGAATGGGAGTTTCGTTGCCGCAACAGCGAAGACCTGCGCCCGTACCTGGCGGAGATTCGCTACCAGATCGAGCGTCTCGCCGAGTTAAGCCTGAGCCCGGACCAATTGGGCTTCCTGGAACGTATCAGCTTCATGAAGCCGGACTTTTTGCGCTTCCTCGGGCTGTTTCGCTTCAACCTGCGCTACGTGCAGACCGGCATCGAGAACGGCGAGCTGTTTATCCGCCTGCGCGGGCCGTGGCTGCATGTGATCCTGTTTGAGGTGCCGATGCTGGCCATTGTCAGCGAAGTGCGTAACCGCTACCGCTACCAGACCGTGATCCTGGAACAGGCCCGCGAGCAGTTGTACCGCAAGTTCGACTGGCTGACGGCGAATGCCGCCAGCGATGAACTGTCGGAGCTGCAAGTGGCCGACTTCGGCACGCGTCGACGCTTTTCGTACCGGGTGCAGGAAGAAGTGGTCAGCGTACTCAAGCACGACTTCCCCGGCCGCTTCGTCGGCACCAGCAACGTGCACCTGGCCCGCGAATTCGACATGAAACCGTTGGGCACCATGGCCCATGAATGGATCATGGCCCACCAGCAACTCGGCCCGCGCCTGATCGACAGCCAGATCGCCGCCCTTGACTGCTGGGTCCGCGAATACCGTGGCCTGCTGGGCATCGCCCTGACCGACTGCATCACCACCGATGCGTTCCTGGGCGACTTCGACTTGTACTTCGCCAAGCTGTTCGACGGCCTGCGCCACGACTCCGGCGACCCGGTGCAGTGGGCGGAAAAAGCCATCGCCCACTACCATAAGCTGGGTATCGAGCCGATGAGCAAGACCCTGGTGTTCTCCGACAGCCTGACGTTGCCCAAGGCCCTGGAGATTTTCCGCGCCCTGCGTGGTCGCATCAATGTGAGCTTTGGCATCGGCACCAACCTGACCTGCGACATTCCAGGGGTGGAACCGATGAGCATCGTGCTTAAAATGACCGCGTGCAATGGCCAGCCCGTCGCCAAGATTTCCGATGAAGCGGGCAAGACCCACTGCACCGACCCGAATTTTGTCGCCTATTTGCGTCACGTTTTCAAAGTACCTGCCCTATCCAGCAAGGAGTGAAGCATGCAAGCCGTACAGCGTGAGATTGCGCAGCAGCTCAAGGTGCAAGCGCCGTTCAAAGACCAGGCCGCCCTTGAGGCAGAAGTCGCCAGGCGCGTGGCCTTTATCCAGGACTGCCTGCGCAATTCCGGGCTCAAGTCGCTGGTACTGGGCATCAGTGGGGGTGTCGATTCCCTCACCGCAGGCCTGCTGGCCCAACGTGCCGTGCAGGAACTGCGCGCCAGCAGCGGCGACGCGGCCTATCGTTTCATCGCCGTGCGCCTGCCCTACGAAACCCAGTTCGACGAACTCGATGCCCAGGCTTCGGTGGACTTCATCGAACCGGACGAGCGCCACACCGTCAACATCGGCCCGGCGGTCAAAGCCCTGGCCAAGGAAGTCGCGGCGTTCGATGACAAACCGGCGGCCTCCCGCGATTTCGTGCTGGGCAACACCAAGGCGCGCATGCGCATGGTCGCGCAGTACACCATCGCCGGCGCAACCGGTGGGCTGGTGATCGGTACCGACCATGCGGCGGAAGCGGTGATGGGCTTTTTCACCAAGTTCGGAGATGGCGCCTGCGACCTGGCGCCGCTGAGCGGGCTGGTGAAAAACCAGGTGCGTGCGATTGCGCGGCATTTCGGCGCGCCGGAGTCGTTGGTGGAGAAAGTCCCGACCGCCGACCTGGAGGACCTGTCGCCGGGCAAGCCGGACGAAGCGTCACATGGCGTGACCTATGCCGAAATCGACGCGTTCCTGCACGGTGAGCCCGTGCGTGAAGAGGCGTTCAGGATTATCTGCGAGACGTACCGCAAGACGGAGCACAAGCGGGTGATGCCGTTTGCGCCTTGAGGTGAGGCAGGTAATTTTGCATTGATTGCCAGAATGCCATCGGGGGCAAGCCCCCTCCCACATTGACTGTGTTCACAAATCAAGTGTGGGAAGGGGCAAGCCCCCGATGAACGATAACGCGGTCTTACTTGACGGTCACAGTGCCTTTCATCATCGAAATATGGCCTGGGAACGAGCAAAAGAACATGTAGTCCGTGCCCGCCGTCAGCTTCGACACGTCGAACGTCACCGAATCTTTCTCGCCGGCACCAATGAGCTTGGTGTGGGCGATGATGCGGTCGTCGCCTTCCTTGAGGTAGTTTTTGTCAACACCGGCGGCCATGCCGTCGCTGGCAACCGGCTGCATGTTGGCGGCGCTGGTCAACACCCAGTTATGCCCCATGACGTTTTTTGGCAGGTTGCCCGAGTGCGTCAGCTCGACGGTGAACTGTTTGCAGCTCTTGTCGATGGTGATTTCTTTGGTGTTGAACGACATCTGGTCGGTGGAGTCGACAGTGACCTTGCACTCTGCAGCAAGCAACTGGCCGCTAGCCAGAGTCAGCAGGGAAACAGCAACGAGTTTGGCGAACATGTGAATCTCCAGGGCAGGGTTGGAAAACGCGTATTGCGACAAAGGGTGCCTCAAGCAGGCTTAAGTTCTTATGATCTGCATCAACAGATTGTATACAACTTTAGGCTATCAGGCTGATCAACACAATCTAACATCCGCCTCCACGGCAACCGGATATGATCGGCCCATCCCCCACTGGAGCCCGCACCATGCCCCTCAATCAACTGTTCAACGGCCTGTTTGCCGCTTACGCCAGCGGTAAGTGAAGGCCAAGCGCGCTGCGAAGCTGCTACCATAGCGACCCAAGGCAGCCGCGCGCCGCCCACCCTCACCTTCGACCCTAGAGGATCGCCCATGGCCAAACCTAATTACTCCTTCGCCAAACGTCAGAGAGACTTGGCCAAGGAACAGAAGAAAGAGGAAAAGCTGCAACGCAAGAAAGCCGCTGCTGATGAAGAAGCGGGCGCACTGAACCCGGACGTCGACGCTGAAGCAACCGGCGACGACACTGAAACACCAAAAGATCCGGCTGAATAATTGATCGTTCCCACGCTCTGCGTGGGAATGCAGCCTGGGACGCTCCGCGTCCCGGCGCACCTGAAGCACGATCATTCCAGCGGCATCACCGTCACCCGCACCTCCGGGTCATGGTTCCCTCCCCCCAATATCACCCCGCGCAACGGCGACACATCGGAAAAGTCCCGGCCCCAGGCCAGGGTGATGTGCTCCAGTGCCGGCCGCACGTTATTCGTCGGATCGAAATCCACCCAACCCGACACCGGACAAAACACCGACACCCAGGCATGAGACGCATCGGCGCCGATCAGCCGTGGCTGGCCGGGCGGCGGCTGGGTGAGCAGATAGCCGCTGATATAGCGCGCCGCCAGGCCCCGCGAGCGCAGGCAGGCGAGCATCAGGTGGGCGAAGTCCTGGCATACACCGCGACGACGCTCCAGCACTTCCACCAGCGGCGTGGCGACCTGAGTGGCTTCGGCATCGAAGGTGAATTCGCTGAAGATCTTCTGCATCAGCGCCTGCACGCCTATCAACAGGGGTGCGCCGGCCGGGAAGCAGCTTTCGGAGAACTCGACGAAGGTTCTTTTCAAATGCACGTAAGGCGATTCGAAGCGATAACGGCAGGCTTCGATGATCTGCGGCGACAGCGGCTGACTGCTGTAGGTAAAGCTGTCACGGGTGCGGTCCCACGCCGGCGACTGGCGCAAATCCAACGGCGGCCGCGCCAGCACTTCCACGGTCAGGCCGGCGTTGATCAGCAATTCGTCATGGGGCCGTTCGAACGCCAGGCGGGTGATCGGGTTGCCGAACACGTCCAGCTCATCGCGGCGTGACGAGGGCTGCGGGCTGATATCCAGGGTCTGCCAGGTGCACCGTTGCCACGCACAGGGCCGCGGCCATAAATGCGCCAGCTGCTGGGCCAGGGACACCGGGCTGTCGTAGTGATAATGGGTGTCATGGAAAATCTGATAGCGCGCACTCATCACACCGACACCGTTTGCTGGCTGACATCATCCACATGGGCAAAGTGGCGCAGGGCCAGGCGGTCCGACACTTGCCCGCTTTCATCGGCGACCGCTTGCAGCAGGTCGGCCAGGCCATCCAGGGCGGCGCGCACGCCGGATTCGCCGAACAGCGGGTTCTCCAGGCACCCCAGATCGAAGCGCGCCAACTGCTCCACCAATGCTCCCAGGCCGGTTTCCCGGGGCACGCCGAAATCATCGTTCAAGCGACGCAAGGTGCGGCTCACCAGTTTGAGCTGGAACAGCACCGCATGGGGGTTCTGCTCGTCGAGCAACAACAGGTCGAGCACCGGAATCAGTTGCGGCACCGCCAGGTACCGCGAACGGTAGGTGATGCTGCTGTTGCCCAGTTCCAGCAACCATTCCAGCCCGGCCTGATCGAAGACCGCCACCCCGCGCAGGAACGCGGCAAGGCTGCCGCTCAGGAACTGCAGGCGCTCGATGCGCCGGCCCATCATCAAGAAGCGCCAGCCCTCGTCGCGGGTCATATCGTCCAGGGCAAACCCCGACAGCGCCGCCAGGGACATCACCAGACGGTTGAGGAAGTCCAGCAACTCGCCGAAGTCCGGGGTTTCACGCTCCAATTCCATGGCTTCGCGTTGCAGCTCCACCAGCGCCTGCCAGTTTTCCCGGGACAATTTGCCGCGCACCTGGGACGCCGCCCACTGCAAACGCTGCAAATTGGCGCGCAGGCTCGAGGGCCAGTCATCGCCGAGCAAGGCGGCCAGCAAGCGCTCGGGCAACTCGCCCTCTTCCGGCAACAGCCGCAGGCTTTCGCCCAGTTCGACCGCCGCCTGCAAGGCCAGCGGGTCGTCGCCGTCGACATAGCGCGCCAGCACAATACGCAGCCAGCGCGCACTGTCATCGCAACGCTCGCAATAACGGCCAAACCAGAACAGGTTCTCCACCACTCGCGACGGCAGATACGGATCGCGGCGCACCAGGTCGTGCGCGCCAATCACGCGCTGGGCGCGCCACTGCTCGCCACCGGGCGCACGTTCGCCGAGTACCCAGGTGTCCTTGCTCGCTCCGCCGCGTTGCATCGACACCACTTCGGCATCGGCTTCGGCGGCTACGCGGGTCAGGCCGCCGGGCAGCACACGGTAGCCGTCGTCACTGGCCACGGCGTACACGCGCATGCCGATGGCGCGGTGTTGCAAGTGGTCGTCCACGGTGTGCCACACCGGCGCCTGGGACAGCTGCGCCAGCTCCTGGGCAACATAGGCGTAGGGCCTGGCACGCATGCGGTCGGCCAGGGCCTGGCGTTGTTCGGCGTTCAGGTCGCGACCGAACACCGGGGCGAAACTCTGCGAAGGGAACGCCGGCTTGATCAACAACTGCGGCAGCTTCTCCAACGCCTCGGCCAGCACCGGCGCCTCGCCGCACCACCAGGTGGCGATGGACGGCAGGATCAGTGCTTCGCCAAATAAAAACTCATTGATCTTCGGCAGAAAGCCAAGCAGACCCGGGGACTCCAGCACACCGCTGCCCAGGGCATTGGCCACCAGCACATTGCCCTGGCGCACGGCATCGAGCAGGCCCGGTACGCCGAGCGCCGAATCGGTGCGCAGCTCCAGGGGGTCGCAGAAGTCGTCGTCCAGGCGCCGCATGATTGCGTGAACGCGGCGCAGGCCACTGAGGGTCTTGAGAAACACGGTGCTGTCGCGCACGGTGAGGTCGCCGCCTTCCACCAGGGGGTAGCCGAGCTGACGCGCGAGGTAGAGGTGTTCGAAATAGCTTTCGTTGAAGCGCCCCGGCGTCAGCAGCACGATCAACGGTGGCTGGTCATCGCCGGGCGCCTGGCGGGCCAGGGTTTCCTGAAGTGTGCGAAAGAATCCGGTGAGGTGTTGCACCTGCAAGTCACGGTAAAGATCCGGGAAGGCGCGGGACACGATGGTGCGGTTTTCCAGGGCATAGCCGGCGCCAGACGGGGCCTGGGTTCGGTCGGCCGTCACCCACCAGCGTCCATCAGGCGTGCGGGCCAGGTCCACGGCGTACAGGTGCAGGAAAGCTCCGTCCGGTGGCTGGATACCCTGGCACGGCCACAGGAAGTTGTTGTGACCGAATACCAGCTCGGCGGGCAGCAGGCCTTCCTTGATCAGGCGCTGCGGCCCATAGAGGTCGGCGAGCACGGCATTGAGCAGGCGCGCCCGCTGGGCAATGCCGGCCGACAGGTGCTGCCACTCGTCAGCGGCCAGCACGTGGGGCAACAGGTCCAGTTCCCATGGGCGATCGGCGCCCTTGGGATCGGCGTAGACGTTGTAGGTCACGCCGTTTTCCTGGATCTGCCGGGTCAGCAATGCCTGGCGCTGGGCCAGTTGGGCCGGCGTGCTGCGTTGCAGGTGGTCGAGCAGGCGCTGCCAATGGGCACGCACTGCGCCGCTGTCATCCAGCAGTTCGTGATAGGTGCCCGGAGTCAGCGGGTAACGGTCGAGCAAATCGGACATGGAACGCTCGGCAGAGGCAAGGGGGCTCAGGTTAACTCAACAAACACTGCAAATCCTTGTGGGAGGACCCTCCCACATTTGGATTGTCATTCAATCATTTTTATTAGGGAAGCGGCGCAGATCCAGCGTCATCGGCAATTCATCGTTCACCACCACAGTCGGCACGCAGAGCTTGCCTGGACTATGCCCCAAGCGGAAAAACCGCGCCATCCGCCGGCTCTCGGCTTCATTGGCATTCACCGGCAAGCTGTCGTAATTGCGCCCGCCCGGATGGGCGACATGGTACTGGCAACCGCCCAGCGAGCGCTGCATCCAGGTGTCCACCAGGTCGAACACCAGTGGCGCATGCACCGCGATGGTCGGCTGCAGGCAGTTGGCCGGTTGCCAGGCGCGGTAACGCACGCCGGCGACAAACTCGCCGACGCGGCCGGTCGGCTGCAGCGGCACCGGGATGCCATTGCAGGTCAGTACATAACGTTGCGGTGCCAAGCCGCTCAACTTCACTTGCAGACGTTCCAGGGATGAGTCCACATAGCGCACCGTACCGCCGACCGCGCCCTCCTCGCCCAGCACATGCCAGGGTTCCAGGGCCTGGCGCAGTTCCAGCTCGATACCGCTGACGGCATAGTCGCCGACCTTGGGAAAACGAAACTCCAGGTGCGCGGCAAACCACTCGGCGCGCAGCGGATAACCGGCGGCATTGAGCTCGGCGATCACATCGGCGAAGTCCTGCTCGATAAAGTGCGGCAACAGGAAGCGATCATGCAGTTCGGTGCCCCAGCGCGCCAACTTCGGTGGCGCGTAAGGTTCACGCCAGAACCGCGCGACCAGCGCCCGCAACAGCAACTGCTGGGTGAGGCTCATGCGCGCATGGGGCGGCATTTCAAAGGCGCGCAGTTCCAGCAGGCCCAGGCGGCCGGTGGCGCCATCAGGGGAATAGAGTTTGTCGATGCAGAACTCGGCGCGATGGGTATTGCCCGTGACGTCGATCAGCAGGTTACGCAGCAAACGGTCGACCAACCAGGGCGGGCATTCTTCGCCCGGCTCGGGCATTTGCGCAAAGGCGATTTCCAGCTCATACAGCGCGTCGTTGCGCGCCTCATCCACTCTCGGCGCCTGGGACGTGGGTCCGATAAACAGGCCGGAAAACAGATAGGACAGCGAGGGGTGGTTGTGCCAATAACTGATCAAGCTGCGCAGCAGATCAGGCCGGCGCAGAAACGGTGAATCCTTGGGCGTGGCGCCGCCCAGCACGAAATGGTTGCCGCCGCCGGTGCCGGTATGACGACCGTCGATCATGAACTTTTCCGTGGTCAGGCGGGTTTGCCGCGCCTCTTCGTAGAGGAATTCGGTGCGCTCCACCAACTCGTCCCAGGTGGCGGACGGCTGCACGTTGACTTCGATCACGCCGGGGTCCGGCGTCACTCGGAAATTGCTCAGGCGTGTATCCGAAGGCGGCTCGTAGCCTTCCAGCAGCACCGGGCAATGCAGTTCTTCGGCGGTCGCCTCGATGGCCGTCACCAGCTCCAGGTAATCCTCGACACGCTCCAAAGGCGGCATAAACAGGTACAGGCGCCCTTCCCGCGCTTCGGCGCACAGCGCAGTGCGGGTCAGCCAGTCGGCGGATTCATCGACCTGCGGCACGCGCTCATCACTCGGGGCCGGTTCGTCATGACTGTGCAGTTGGGCAGTGGTCGGCAGCGCCGGTTGGTCCTGATTCGGGTCGGTCGGATGCACAAACGGATATTCCGCCGCTGTCACCCACGGCTGCGACGCCAACGGCAGTCGATAACCCAACGGCGAGTCGCCCGGCACCAGGCGGCAATGGTTGTCGCGCAGGTACCAGCGCCCGCTCTGCCAGCGATCATTGGCGGCGGTGCGCGCCAGCGGCAGCACCTGGCCGATGACTTTATCCAGGCCCTGGTTGAAGACTTTGCGCAGGCGCTCGCGCTCCAGGTCATCGCTCAGGCGCGGGTCCTGAGCGGTGACGTTTTGCGGTAGCGCGCCCTCGCGCCACAGGTAGTAAAAATTGTCTTCAAACGCCGGGAACACGAAACGGGCCGGCAGCTTGAGACGCTCGGCGACGCTGGCCAGGAAGCGCCCGGCCAGTACGCCATCCGCGCCGTAGTCGGCTTGTTCATCGGCGATCAACGCGCTGTTGTGCCAGATCGGCACGCCGTCGCGGCGCCAGTAGCAGTTCAGGGACCAGCGCGGCAACTGCTCGCCGGGGTACCACTTGCCCTGGCCGAAATGCACCAGGCCCTGCGGCGCGTAGTGCCTGCGCAGGCGCTGGAACAGCTCGGCGGACAGGCGACGCTTGTCCGGGCCCAGGGCGGCGGTATTCCATTCGGCGCCGTCGGGGTCATCGATAGAGACGAACGTCGGTTCGCCGCCCATGGTCAGGCGCACATCGTCCCTGTGCAGGTCAGCATCAATCTGCCGGCCCAGGGCCTGGATCGCCTGCCATTGCTCTTCGGTGTAGGGCTTGGTCACCCGTGGCGCTTCCCAGAGGCGCTCCACCGACATCTCGTGGCTGAACTCGCACTCGCACGGTTCAACCAAGCCACTGATCGGTGCCGCAGAAGACGGATCGGGACTGCAGGCCAACGGGATATGGCCTTCACCAGCGAACAAGCCCGAGGTGGCATCCAGGCCGATCCAGCCGGCGCCGGGCAGATACACCTCGCACCAGGCGTGCAGGTCGGTGAAATCCACGTCGGTGCCGGAGGGGCCATCCAGGGCTTTGACATCGGCGGTGAGCTGGATCAGATAGCCGGAGACAAACCGCGCCGCCAACCCGAGGTTGCGCAGCAGCTGCACCAGCAGCCAGGCCGAATCGCGGCATGAGCCCGAGGCATTTTCCAGGGTGAACTCCGGGGTTTGCACCCCCGGCTCCATGCGGATCAGGTAGCCGATATCGGCGGCCAGGCGCTGGTTGAGTCCGACCAGAAAGTCCACGGCCGGCAGCGGTGTGCGGTCGATACCGGCCAGGTAGGCGGCAAACTTCGGCGTCAGCGGCAACGTTTCCAGGTAGGGCGCCAGTTCGCGCTGCTCATCGGCGGCATAGCTGAAAGGGATGTTTTCGGCGTAGGGCTCGAGGAAAAAATCGAATGGATTGAATACCGCCATCTCGGCGACCAGATCGACCTCTACGCGCAGCTCGTCAGTCTTTTCCGGAAATACCAGACGCGCCAGATAATTACCCTGGGGGTCCTGCTGCCAGTTGATAAAGTGCTGCTCGGGCAGCACCTTCAGCGCATAGGACAGTATCCGCGTGCGGCTATGGGCCGCCGGGCGCAATCGCACAATTTGCGGGCCGAGTTCGACAGCACGGTCGTAGCGGTAATGCGTAACGTGGTGCAACGCGACATGAATCGACACGGCGGCCTCCTGCGAGCCAGGGCATGGGCACAACGCGCGCAAGACTTATGCCAGAGCGGCGGTCATTGCGCTTTATCGTGGGAACCGCCGCAGTACAGCACCAAAATGGCGCCAACGGTGGCGTCATGGTGCGAAGGCTGCACATATTTATGGCGAACGCCTGGAGGGAGGTGGTGAATCTACCCAGTCATGGGGCCTTGTGCCTGGCGCCGATGGCTTGCCGCAGGTGACGAATTTTCACCAATTTGGCCCGCATCTCGCGCTGCCCCTTGCTGTTGAGTATCAGCAGCCCGAACAGTGGAAAAACCAGCGCCAGCCAATAAAGAACAGGATGAGGGGCGTATTGGAACATCGGCAACACAAACAGCAGGCAGGCCACGTAGATACCGACCATCAACCATGTCCAGGAGGGTTTGCCGCGCAAAATCATAAAGTTGCTGTGCACCGTCAGCAGCGTGAACACGGCCCCGGCCAGCATGATCTTGCGCCCGACTTGCGCAAGGGGCGCATCAGCAAAATAGGTGACGAACGCCAGCGCCATGGCCAACGCCAATGAAAAATACGCCGCAAATACGCCGCCCAGAAATGTCAGAAAGTAATGCCTGAAAAAGTCCCGGAGCGTCATCAGTTCGCCCATTCTTTTACTTCCTCGTACAACTGAACCGACGCTATCGGGGGCAAGCCCCCTCCCACACTCGACCGCATTCTCATGCTGGAACTCAGTCAAGTGTGGGAGGAGGCTTGCCCCCGATAGCAATCTGATAGGCGCCACCATACCAAACAGGCTCAGCACCTACCACAAAGCGAAACGCCAACCCGAGACTGGCGTTTTACAGGCCTGCGCGGCCGCCTGGTTTAGCGCGAGATCGTAACGCGGGCCAGACTTCCTGGTGAAGGTGCGAACACAGGTGGTGAATCTACCCAATCAACGGGCTCTACGCTGGGCAACGACGGCCTGTCGCAAGCGCCGTATTTCATGTAGCCGCTGACGCATTTCGCGGTGGCGCTTGCTGTTGAGCAACAGTAAGCCCAGCAGTGGGAACAAAACCGCCGAACCGTACACCAGGCGGTTGAGGTCGTACTGAATCATCGGCAAGACGAACAACAGGCATGCGCCGAGGTATCCCGCCACCAGCCTGGCCGCCCAGGGATAGCCACGCGCGATCATCACGTTGCCAAACACCAGCACCACCACCAGCAGCAGAATCGCAGCCCCCGAATAGCTGGACTTGAGCGCTGGCTCTACCCCACGCAAATAGGTCACGCCCGCAGTGGAAACTGCGACTGAGCCGGAGAAGATCGCCATGAAGACGGTGCCCATGAACACCGGAAAATAACGGGCGAGAAAACTGCGCATATCGGGGAAGCCGCTCATTCGGTCAAATCCTCGTACAAGCCGATCGCAATGGTGCTGGCCGTACCGACATGCCCGGTTCGATAGCTACCGGCGATGCCCAATAGGCCGCCCAGCGCATCTTTCAATTGGGTCAGCGTGGCGTGGCGGATTTCGGTGGAGCTGTAGCTCTTGGTCAGCTTGCCGGCGCGCTGCTGCAGCTTGAGCAACTTGGGCGTCAGGCTCGGATCGCGCAGGCTGAGCAACTCCTTGGTCAATTTCTTGCGTTCCTGACGGCTCAGGCCCTTGAGCAGCTCATACCAACTCTTACCCAACGCGGCGGCCTTGTTGGCTTTGAGCAGCCTGACCGTGGTCAAGGCCCCCGTGCCGATCCCCACCAGCGAGGCCGCATCGAGGATGGGCGAAACCGCGCCATACCATTCGGCGTCGTCCATGCGGTCGTTCGCATCGGGATCAAGTATTTCGTTATAGGTACGCGCCACGCCAAATCCGCATTGGGCGCTGCTCGCCAGCGCCGCAGTGACGCCGATACCCACCACAAACGCACTGGCACCCGCAGTGAACGGCACAGCGACGCTGCCGCTGAATACAACGATCCAGCCGATCACCGCTGCGCCACATGAAAGGCCCATATCAAACGCCTCTTTCCTCAGACGTCCTTCGCGGGGGTCGGTCTTCACCTGCTCTACAAACTGTGCGGGCGAGATGTATTTCTGCGCCTCGCGCAAGATGATGCGCTTGGGCCTGATACTGCAGATGGGCTTGAATTCGCGCAGAGTGATAACGTTGAGGTCAGCGTCGATATACACAACGCCAGCCCCGACGATGCCCGGATCGGCGTCGATAGCTGCAAACAACCGCGGCAGGTTGATCTGACTTTCAATACGCTGGCGCGCCATGAACTGGGAGCGGTTGGAGTCCATGCCGATGCTGAGCAGGGGGTTGCTCATGGGGGTGATCTTCCTTGAAGGGGGTGACGGAACTGACGCTATCGGGGGCAAGCCCCCTCCCACATTTTGAATGTATACACGCATCAACGTGTGGGAGGGGGCTTGCCCCCGATAGCAATCTGATAGGCGCCACCATACCAAACAGGCTCACCACCGACTAGAAAGCAAAACGCCAGCACGAGGCTGGCGTTTGGCATGTCAGGCTGCGATCAACGCGGCACCACCGGCTTGCGCACAGGCTTGCCGCCTTTGCCCTTCGCCGCATCGGTACGTTCCTTCGCCGCCTGTTTGTTGCGCGCCTGCGCCGCCGCCTTGGCTTGCTCGCGCTTGTCCCACGGGTTGCTGCCATCACTGCCACGCGGTGGCAGGCCGGTGTGCTGGGTGAGGATTTTGGTGGTGGTTTCCCTGGCGACCTTGTGGCTGCCGGCCGGCGTCGAGTTCTTGCGACGCGCGCTCTGGTAGCTGTCGGTGCTCGGCTGGTGCAGCGGAATCAGTTGGTCCTTGCCCGGCCCGATCAGGTCGGCGCGGCCCATGCGGGTCAGCGCTTCACGCAGCATCGGCCAGCCCTTGGGGTCGTGGTAGCGCAGGAACGCCTTGTGCAGGCGGCGCTGCTCTTCGCTCTTGACGATGGTCACCGCATCGCTCTTGTAGGTGACCTTGCGCAGCGGGTTCTTGCCCGAGTGGTACATCGCGGTGGCGGTGGCCATCGGCGACGGATAGAACGCCTGCACCTGGTCGGCACGGAAGCCGTTGCCCTTGAGCCACAGGGCCAGGTTCATCATGTCTTCATCGGTGGTGCCGGGGTGAGCGGCGATGAAGTACGGGATCAGGTACTGTTCCTTGCCCGCTTCCTTGGTGTACTTCTCGAACATGCGCTTGAACTTGTCATAGCTGCCGATGCCCGGTTTCATCATCTGGTTGAGCGGACCTTCCTCGGTATGCTCCGGGGCGATCTTCAGGTAGCCACCGACGTGGTGGGTCACCAGTTCCTTGACGTATTCCGGCGACTCAACGGCCAGGTCGTAACGCAGGCCGGAGGCGATCAGGATCTTCTTCACACCCGGCAACGCACGGGCGCTGCGGTACAGCTGGATCAGCGACGAGTGGTCGGTGTTCAGGTTCGGGCAGATGCCAGGGAACACGCACGACGGCTTGCGGCACGCGGATTCGATTTCCGGGCTCTTGCAGGCGATGCGATACATGTTCGCGGTTGGCCCACCGAGGTCGGAGATCACGCCGGTAAAGCCCGGCACCTTGTCGCGGATCTCTTCGATCTCGCGAATGATCGACTCTTCGGAACGGTTCTGGATGATGCGGCCTTCGTGCTCGGTGATCGAGCAGAAAGTGCAGCCGCCGAAGCAGCCACGCATGATGTTCACCGAGAAGCGGATCATGTCGTAGGCCGGGATCTTCTCCTTGCCGTACGCCGGGTGCGGGACACGGGCGTAAGGCATGCCGAACACGTAGTCCATTTCTTCGGTGGTCATCGGAATGGGCGGCGGGTTGAACCACACGTCGACTTCACCGTGCTTCTGCACCAGGGCGCGGGCGTTGCCTGGGTTGGTTTCCAGGTGCAACACGCGGTTGGCGTGGGCGTAGAGCACTGCATCGCCACGGACTTTTTCCACCGAAGGCAGGCGGATGACGGTCTTGTCGCGGGTCATGCGCGGGCTGGCCAGGATCTGTACGACCTTGGCTTCTTCCGGGTCGTCCACCGCGCCTTTTTCCTGCTCGATGGCGCAAGCCTGGGTGTCCTGGGTATTGACGTACGGGTTGATGATCTTGTCGACCTTGCCCGGGCGGTCGATGCGCGTGGAGTCCACTTCATACCAGCCCGCCGGGGTGTCACGGCGAATGAACGCGGTGCCGCGCACGTCGGTGATGTCTTCGATCTTATGGCCCCACGACAGGCGTTGGGCCACTTCGACGATGGCCCGCTCGGCGTTGCCGTACAGCAGGATATCGGCGGTGGCGTCGATCAGGATCGAGTTGCGCACACGGTCCTGCCAGTAGTCGTAGTGGGCGATGCGGCGCAGGGAGGCTTCGATACCGCCAAGCACGATTGGCACGTTCTTGTAGGCTTCCTTGCAACGCTGGCTGTACACCAGGCTCGCACGGTCCGGGCGTTTGCCGGCCATGCCGCCAGGGGTGTAGGCGTCGTCGGAGCGGATTTTCTTGTCGGCGGTGTAACGGTTGATCATCGAGTCCATGTTGCCGGCCGCGACGCCGAAGAACAGGTTCGGCTCGCCGAGCTTCATGAAGTCGTCTTTGGACTGCCAGTTCGGCTGCGCAATGATCCCGACGCGAAAGCCCTGGGACTCCAGCAGCCGGCCGATGATCGCCATGCCGAACGACGGATGGTCAACGTAGGCATCACCGGTGACGATGATGATGTCGCAGGAATCCCAGCCAAGCTGATCCATCTCCTCCCTGCTCATCGGCAGGAATGGCGCAGGACCGAAACATTCGGCCCAGTACTTGGGATAGTCAAATAACGGCTTGGCTGTTTGCATGACGGTGACCGGTGTTGAGATGAAAAATCGCGGGCGCGGAATATAGCACAAATTTTGACCAATTCCGACGACAGTGGTCGGCTTTTAGCCACGCCGCGCCCGACGGCGCTTATAGCCCGGTTTTGCTGGTGGCAGGGCCCGCATGGGGGTGCTGATCACTCGTCGTCATTGACGGTGCAGCGGCCGGGGCGTTTTCAGCGCACAGCTTTATGCACCGCTTCTTTCGATACTGTCCGCCCTAATGTCGCTCGGTCCTTTCAACAGAGCGCCTGCCAGGCTGCCATGCCAAGCGCTCTCTTCCTGAGCACACACCATGACCAACTCAGTCACCCCTGATGCAGAGCAACCTGCATTACTCACCAATGCAAGCTGGGCCGAACAACAGATTTATCAGCTGATACAGGAAAACGTAACCGCCTTCATGGGCAAGATGGGCGTGGATGAGCAAAAAGAATACCTGCGCCTGAGCAAAGAGCTGGTGGAGCGCGAGCAAACCCTTGGCAACGCCCTCACAGCTCTTTACGACGACCTGAGCCAGCAAATGGTCGACGCTCTGGAGCGCGCGCTGAAGAGCAAAACCGGCACGGCCATCAATTCGCGTACTACCTACCTGAAGACGCGGATCCGGCAGTTGCCGGTCTCCCCGGATGACCTCCCCGCCAACGATCGCCTGGGCAACAACGTGCGTATCTACAAAGAGGACCTGGGCGTACGTGAGTACGAACGCTCGATCACCTTGCTGGAGGCCGCGTATCGCAACTTCGGGTTTACCGCGTATTTCTCCACCGAAGAACAACGCGCCAGCTCTATCAGCGGCGACGTCATCAGCGTCAAAGAGTTCGTGGGCGTGGCAAGGAGCGTGGACATCGGCAAGCGCATCAGCGACTACATCGAAAAAGAGTTCATGAAGCGCCTGTCCACCCCGCTCTCCGGCCTGCAAGGCACCAAGCTGCTGGTCGCTTTGAGGGACGCCTATCGCACCAATGAGTCCTGGAGTATCAGCGAGCGGGAATTCAATGACCTCAAAAGCTGGCTGTTCGACACCAGCGTGCATTGGGACCTCTACCAACTGGACGCCGGCGGCGACAAGATTGCCTTGCCGTTTTTCACTCGTCGCTTTGATACGCCAGACGGTTCTTGCGTCTACAGTTATTTCCCGGACCGCCCCAACGGCGCACTACGGCGGCACGCCTCTGGGCAAGAAGCCGTGGACGCCCTGCAGAACCAGATCCGCAACGACGTGGGGCTGGCACACTTCAGTTGGTTCATGAAGGCCATCTCCCTGAACAATCAGGAAAAGCTGCGAGCCTTCATCAAACCGCTGAATGTCAACCGGGACGACCTCTCCTGGCACGCACGGATCCTGTACGACCTGTTTGCCAGCAAGACCCCAAACAGGCAAAAACTGGCGGTGGAAAAAATCGGCACGGACATCCGCAGCCTCGCCCTCACCTTGCCGATCTACCAGTCGTGGCCAATCCAATCGGACCTTATCCGACTGGCGCGCACCAATAAAATGGCGGACCGCGAGGCCGCCGTTGCGTTGGCCACCTATCTGGTCAGCGAGACCTTGTCGATGCTGCTGATTCCGCTCCCCGGTGGCGTGACCGGCTTGGGCAAAATCATGCTGGTCGCAATGCTGGGCACCCTCGTCTACCAGACCTGGTCTGCCATTGTGGCGCTGCGCCGAGGCCAGCAGGCAGAGCTGGTGCAAGCCGTCGGCGACATTCTTGACCTGCTGGTGGGGCTGCGTTTACAGGGGGCGGCGGCCAAGTTGTCTGCCCGCCGCACCCGTCGGTTGATGAGCGCGCTGGGCAACCCCAACTACGCTATTGCCACAGACGGCAAGCCAGGGTTGTGGTTCATCAACGACTACACACAAATCGACCCGAACTACCTGACAGGACTTGAACAAAACCCTCAAGGCCTGTTTGAAAAGGGCGGCCGCAGCTACATCAAGCTGCAGGTCGACAACCAAACCAAATTCGCCCAGGTCACCCTCGAGAAGAGCTCCGGGCGCTATCAACTGGACATGCCGGGCTCTTCAAGCATTCACCCCTATGTCACTTACTCGGCCAAACATGACCGCTGGACACTCGACTCCATCGATACCCGCGCGCTGAACGAAGCCCAATTGCTGCAGCACATGATCTCGCCCAGCGAACTGCCGTTGAGCCCGACCGCCAGCAAGCGCGCGTTGGATGTCGCAGCCGTTGATCGCCAGGAATTGCTGGATATCTGGTTCGATCGCCGGCCCGGCCCTGTCGCCTTGACACAAGCCATCGAGAATCAGCAACTGCGCGAAGGGCTCACCCAGCTGCAAACAGCGCTAGAGCGCAGCGATGGCCCGCTGCCGCCCATCGCCGACCAGATCATGCCTGCACTACTGGCAGACCTGGGCACCTGCACGATCAAGCTGTACACCCCTGACGGCAAAACCTTGCTGTCCAGCTACACCCCGGTGCTCGCGCCCCACACACAACCGTTGGCCACCATCGAGCTGCGCCAGGAGGGGCGTGATCGTTACCTGGCACCGGCATTTGGCTCGCCGGTCGGCTCACTCATGCAACAGGTCTTGCAGGAACATGAACGACTCATCCCGGGTAGCACGTTGGGTCAGGCAGGTCACGGCAGTGAAGCGCACCACCTGGCGAGCCGATTGCTTGAGCTGAGAAAAAAACTCGCGGCACACCTTCAGACGCATCAAGCAGCCGTGTATGAGGCGTTACGCGATGGCCGACTGCGCGACCACATGAATGCACAACATCCAGCCACTCGGTTTGCACCCACGGCACTGTTTGAGCAGACAGCCGGTGGTGACCCCGCCATCAGCCTGTTGCGGCGTCGCTTTCCGGACCTGTCACGAGCAATGGCCGCAGATTTGCTAAGGCTTCATCCCGCATTACGCGACATCGGCCTTTACTCGTTCCTGGAGGCTCCAGTACGCGAAGCCATTCACAAGAGTATTCAACAAAGCACCATCACTGAGGCGCTCAACGCACTTTCGGACCCGAGCGGCCTCGGGCTCAACGCGCACAGCCAGGCCCTGTTCTGCAACCTGCT
Organism: Pseudomonas sp. 34 E 7; assembly: GCF_900005715.1. Classification (NCBI taxonomy): domain Bacteria; kingdom Pseudomonadati; phylum Pseudomonadota; class Gammaproteobacteria; order Pseudomonadales; family Pseudomonadaceae; genus Pseudomonas; species Pseudomonas sp. 34 E 7. Next base: position 26,795 of record NZ_CVTX01000106.1, on the reverse strand, counting down.
GACGCTCTTGCCGGGTTGGCCGAGCGACCTCGGTGTAAAGGTTTACCAAGGCGCCACCGATCAGACCGGGCGGATCACCCACCGAGGCTCACTGCTGGAAACCTATGGGAGCGAAGACGCAGACAGCTTCGTCATGCTGGTCAAGTCCGGCACTGAATATGCCGGCTACCTACAGGGCAGTGGCGAACTGAAAACGGCCGTCGCCGGGCAGAACAGCCTACTCGGCGCCACCCTGCGCGCGCTCACCGAAACCCAACGCAATGAGTTGGGCCTTGAGCCCCACGACATCGCCGTGCTGGCCCAGGACGTGCTTGAACAGGCGCGCGTACAACAGGCGCATCTGCCGCAATTCCTCACACCTTCGCGGGAGGCGCCGCTATCAACCTCAAGCATCAGTGCTTTCCGGATACCCCACTGGCATGTGCCAGACAATGCCGATGCAGACGGCATCCACGCCATGGGCGAGCGTCGATACGTGACCATCGACAACGGCACCTACCGGGTCATGCTCGACCGCGACGCTTCCTCGGCGACTGGCAAAGTCTGGCGCATCGTCAAACCGGGCGATCCGGTAGCAATGGACGAGGCTAACGTCTACAACAGCAGCCGCCTCGGTGAAAGCCATGCCATCCGGCGCAACGCCGCCAATGTGTGGGTCAGCGCCCTCGTCGGTGCTCCGGGGGGTGTACGAGGCGAATGGCATGACTGGTCGTTCTTTCGGCAATTGGCCGACAGTGCCAGCGCCCTCTTGAATCAACTGCGCAGTCCGCAGCGGCGAGTACACACACTGTTTCCGTCGTTTGACCAGGGACAGATCAACGCCTTTATCCAGTCTCTGGACAACGACATTGCCGGCGGACTGGCTCGACGAGAAACCGAATACAGAACCCTCGGCAGGGAGTTGAAAGCATGGCGGCATGCGAACGCATCCGAATCTGCAAGCTGGCCCAGGCTCGTTACCGATGAGGTCAAACGCTGCTGGCGTCGTGAGACCGGGACATCACTCAGGATGCCGCCGGGTACGGCTGCGCTTCCTGGACTGAAAGCCGACTTCAGCCATGTACGGAAGTTGGATCTTGTGTCGATCAACTGGTCGGACGGGGCCGATACGTTCCTGGGCAATTTCTCCAATCTGGAGCGACTGAGCATCACCCACTCCAAACTCGACAGGCTTCCCACAGCGGTCAGCGAAATGAGCCAATTAACCTCGCTGAACGTGAGCTCGAACCAGATCAGGCTGGATGTACCCAGCGCTGAAAAATTGGCCGGCCTGGCCCAGCTTGAACATATCGATCTGTCGGAAAACCCGCTGGGGATAACACCAGATTTCAGTGGCATGCCGAAACTGCAAACCCTGGACCTCAGCAGTACACAGATCGATCAATGGCCAATAGGCCTGCTGAGTCAAACCAACCTGAAAAGCGTCAAACTGCTCAATAACCGCCTGCGCGCAGTGCCTGAAATCTGCCTGAACCCACCGACCGATCAATTGGAGGCCATCGTCCGGATCAATAACGTCACGCAGCTGCAAGGCAATGACTTCCCCGCTAAATACTGGAGAAAATTCGACAGCTATTGGCGCAATCTGCATGAAAACCATCCGAACCTGATCAACAACGCAATCGACAGCGCGTTTGACTGTGGCAATCCAAGGGTTGAAAGGTATCGGCGGATGTATCCGGGCAAGAGCATCAAGCAAAGTCGAGAGTTTCTCTGGGGGCTCCCCAAAGGAACAGTGGCGGCAGAGCTGGACAGGCTGGAACTTGAGTTCAATCAACTCCAATCACAGTTGGACGCCTGGGCCTTTTCGGGAGGCGTTCGCCGTCAGGGCTACGTTCGCGCAGGCCAATTGGCAACCAATGCAGTGACTCGGGGGGATCGCGACATCGCTAAAGCTCGTATTCTGAGTTGCTGGAGACGAGAAACACCACAGATGCTGGCCAATGACGGCACACCGATCGGCCTGCAACTCGATCTCAGTGGACTGACACTGCCGAGCCTGCCAGACCTTGACGTAGACTTCAGCCACGTAGGCTCACTCAAGCTGGATAATATGAACCTGAGTGTTTCCCCGGAAAGCTTCCTGACGCGATACCGACACGTACGCTGGCTGAACCTGGCAGACAATCAGCTCAGGGACCTTCCCCCGGCATTGGGCGAGATGCACGGCCTTACGCGCTTGTATCTGCATAACAACCGTATTCGCCTGACCCCGGACACCGCCCGCATCCTGGCGGAACGCGTCACGCTCAGAGCGCTCTTGTTACAGGGAAACCAACAGCTCGGCGTGACCCCCGACTTCAGCCAGATACCCGATATCCGCTCGATTAATCTGTCGGGCACAGGCATTGAGACATGGCCGACGGGCCTGGCGGAGCAGCCGCTGCTGGACACGATCAACCTGAATGCCAACCGGATTACAGAGATCCCTGACGCCGTCATCGCGCCTACAGATGCGCTCCTGGCCCAGGCGGCCCGACTCAATAACGTGACCTCTGTTACCGGCAATCCATTGTCCGATCAGACGTTGACGCGGGTCGCGCAATACGCAGAACGGTTGATCACAGCCGGGCTCGCCCAAGTGGGGCAGCCGAACCGTCTAGTGGTCACATCCACCGAAAACAGGTCACCGGCACCCTTTAGAAATCGGGGCGACGAGTCGTTTCGACGCTTGACCAACGGACTGGCCTCCGCCCAGGTTTCCGCCAGGCGGGCGCAATGGAATATGCTGCGCGAACAGCAGGGAGCGGAGCCTTTCTTCGACCTGCTCAGGCGCCTGGAGCAACTGGGTACGGGCCAGCAGGATCACCGGCGAAGAGTCTGGGAGTTGATCGACGCCATCTCCGAAAACAGTCCGGAGTCCGAACAGCTGCGCAGAGAAGTTTTCGATCGGGCCGGCGAACCTGCGTGCTGCGACCGAGCGGCGTTCTCGTTTGGCAACCTGGAGGTCGCGGTCCTGGTATACAGGGCCCTGAGTCAAGCCATGGACCAATCACAAGGCAAGGCGCTGTCGGCATTGTCCAGAGGGCTGTTCCGTTTGCACGAAGTGGACAAGTTCGCCTCAGCCGACATCCAGCGCAGCGAGATGATCGTCAACGATCCGACGGTATCGGAAGAAGGGAAACGCCCCCATCGCCTGCGCCTGAGTGAGGAAGTCGAGATCAGGCTGGCTTATCGCTACGGTCTCAAGGATCGCCTCCAGCTGCCCGGACAGCCTCAGCGGACGGCCTTTACCCAGATGGGTGACGTCACTCAGGACAGGCTGGATAGCGCTTATGAAAAAATCGTGGCCCTGGATAATTCACCTGAGGAATTCCAGGCACTGGTTTCCAGGGAGTTCTGGCAGGTCTATATAACCAACAAATACCGAGCGCAATTCGAAGCGCAGCGCCAACCCGCTCAGGAACGATTGAATGCATTACGTGACAGTTTTGTCGCCGGACTGCTGCCGGAAGCAGACTACAAGAAGCAAACCGATGACGAGCAGGCCCAGCTCGCTATCGAAGAAGCCGAGCTGATCCAGACACTGACTCGGCAAGTGCTGGCCGAATGATCCCGGCCAGCGGTTACTCGTCGTCGTCGAAGTTGTAACTGCCCGGCGCCAGGTTCTCGAAGCGCGTGTACTTACCGATGAACGCCAGGCGAATAAAGCCGATCGGGCCGTTCCGCTGCTTGCCGATGATGATCTCGGCGATGCCCTTGTGTTCCGTTTCGGGGTGGTACACCTCGTCGCGGTACACGAACATGATCACGTCGGCATCCTGCTCGATTGCCCCGGATTCACGCAAGTCGGAGTTCACCGGGCGCTTGTTGGGGCGTTGTTCCAGGGAACGGTTGAGCTGGGACAGCGCCACGACCGGGCAGTTGAATTCCTTGGCCAGGGCTTTCAGGGAACGGGAGATTTCGGAAATCTCGTTGGTACGGTTGTCGCCGCTCGAACCCGGGATCTGCATCAACTGCAGGTAGTCGATCATGATCAGGGCGATGTCACCGTGTTCACGCACCAGGCGGCGGGTACGCGCACGCATCTCTGAAGGGCTGATACCGGCGGTGTCATCGATGAACAGCTTGCGGTCGTTGAGCAGGTTGACCGCCGAGGTCAGGCGCGGCCAATCGTCGTCTTCGAGCTGACCGGAACGCACCTTGGTCTGGTCGATACGGCCGAGCGACGACAGCATACGCATGATCAGCGATTCGCCTGGCATCTCGAGGGAATACACCAGCACCGCCTTGTCGCTGCGCAGTACGGCGTTTTCCACCAGGTTCATTGCAAAGGTGGTCTTACCCATCGACGGACGACCGGCGACGATGATCAGGTCGGACGGCTGCAGGCCGCTGGTCTTTTCGTCGAGGTCGGTGTAGCCGGTGGAAATGCCGGTAATCGCCGCATCCGTGTTGAACAGGGTGTCGATGCGGTCGATGGCTTTGGTCAGCAGGTCGTTGACGCTGACCGGCCCGCCGGTTTTCGGACGGGCTTCGGCGATCTGGAAGATCTGGCGCTCGGCTTCGTCGAGGATTTCGGCGGCGGTGCGGCCTTCGGGGTTGAAGGCGCTGTCGGCGATTTCGGTGCTGATGCCGATCAACTGGCGCAAGGTGGCGCGCTCGCGGACGATCTGCGCATACGCCTTGATGTTGGCGACGGATGGCGTGTTCTTCGCCAGCTCACCGAGGTAGCCCAGGCCGCCGACCTGCGAGGTCTGGCCCTCCTTGTCCAGTTGCTCGGCCAGGGTCACCACGTCGATCGGTGAGTTCTGGTCGGCCAGCTTGGCGATGGCGCGGAAGATCAGGCGGTGGTCATGGCGATAGAAGTCACCGTCCGAGACTTGATCCAGCACGCGTTCCCAGGCGTTGTTGTCCAGCATCAAGCCACCGAGCACGGCCTGTTCGGCCTCGATGGAATGCGGCGGCACCTTCAGGGCAGCGGTTTGCAGATCGTATTGCTCAGGAGCGGAGATTTCGTTCATGGCCACTTGAAATTTGGGGTGTGTAAAAAAACAAAAGGCACGACCTGTAAACAGGATCGTGCCCGATGTTAACCGGCTGACACACGAGGTGCCAGTCAGTTAGGTGCGACTTAAGCTGCTACCACGACAACGCGTACGGTGGCTTCAACTTCGGCGTGCAGGTGCACGGCTACGTCGAATTCGCCTACGTTGCGGATGGTGCCGTTCGGCAGACGAACTTCGCTCTTCTGCACTTCAACGCCGGAGGCGGTCAGTGCATCAGCGATGTCGTGGGTGCCGATCGAACCGAACAGCTTGCCTTCGTCACCGGCAGTGGCAGTGATAGTCACTTCCAGCTCAGCCAGTTGGGCAGCGCGAGTTTCGGCCGAAGCTTTTTTGTCTGCTGCGGCTTTTTCCAGCTCAGCACGACGCTCTTCAAACGCAGCCAGGTTGGCAGCGGTTGCAGCGGTGGCTTTGCCGTATGGCAGCAGGTAGTTACGACCGTAGCCGGCCTTAACGTTCACTTTGTCGCCCAGGTTGCCCAGGTTGGCGACTTTTTCCAGAAGGATCAGTTGCATGTGAAAATCCTCTAACTTTTAACCTTCACCGTTCGCGCTATCGGCATCTTTCGACGCCAGACGTCCGCGAAAATCAATCAGGCCGTCGACAATGGCCAGGACCACGAGTAACGGATAGATCAGCTGCATGAACAGCAACAGCGTGACGTACAACCCCACCAGCCAGAACCTGGCCAGGCGCTTTCGCGCCACCAGCCCATGAATCAGGGCCAGCCCGGCAAACACCAGCGGTACGCTGCAAATCGGCGCCAGCAAGGCCATCTGTGGACCGAAGTTCGGTCCGACAACCATGCACGCCAGCAGCAACATCGCCGGTCCCGCGGGAATCCTGATACTGCGAAACTCGCGACCAAAACCACCCGGGTTATACAACAACGCCTGCCAATAACGCCCAAGAATCAGGCTCAGCACGCTGACAACCTGCAGCAAAGCCGCAATCAGGCCGGTCAGGACCGGCGCAATCAGTGACGCAAACCGCGCTCGCTCATCTACCGACAATTGCTGGTAGAGATCCCCGAGGGCCAGCGGCAGGATCTTGACGATCTCCTGCGCCAGCGCCTCGATTTGCGGGCGGAAAGCCGCGCCAAGCATCACTGAGTACACCAACCCCACTGCCACGCTGACCAGCAGCGTACGGACCCAGGACTCACTTGCGCGCAGAACCAACGCAAGGCTCGATGACCCCAGCAGTACCAGAAGTACCCGTGGATCACCCATTTGCAGCCACCAGATCAAGGCCGGCAACAAACCCAGGGCAAGAACGCCCAGGGCGTCCTTCAAACCGCGCCGCAGGAGCACAAGGCATCCAGCGGCAGCACCCAACCAATAAAGCAACGGCAATGCCGCACAGCCAGCCACTACCAGAGTGGCCTGCACACGACCGCGCATGATGAACTCAGCTAAGGCGCGCATGCATTCAATCCCTTACTACTTGTCGACTGCCCGGTCTCAGCGGCCGTGGCTGTCGGTGTAGGCCAGCAGGGCCAGGAAGCGGGCGCGCTTGATAGCGGTGGCCAGCTGACGCTGATAACGTGCTTTGGTACCGGTGATACGGCTTGGAACGATTTTGCCGGTCTCGGATACGTAGGCTTTCAGAGTGTTGAGATCTTTGTAATCGATCTCTTTCACGTCTTCAGCGGTGAAGCGGCAGAATTTACGACGACGGAAGAAACGTGCCATTTGATAGGCTCCTTAAAAGGTCCGTGGATTACTCGTCAGCGTTATCGCTGTTGTCGCTGTCATCACTATCAGCGCTATCAGCGCCTTCGTGCTCAGGACGGTCGCGACGCTCACGGCGCTCACTGCGGTTTTCTTCAGCCTTGAGCATCTCGGATTGGCCGGTAACGGCTTCTTCGCGACGGATGACCAGGTTACGGATCACTGCATCGTTGTAGCGGAAGTTGTCTTCCAGCTCGGCCAGGGCCTTGCCGGTGCATTCAACGTTCAGCATCACGTAGTGAGCCTTGTGAACATTGTTGATTGCGTAGGCCAGTTGACGACGGCCCCAATCTTCCAGACGGTGGATTTTGCCGCCGTCTTCTTCGATCAGCTTGGTGTAACGCTCAACCATGCCGCCGACTTGCTCGCTTTGATCCGGGTGGACCAAAAAGATGATTTCGTAATGACGCATGAATGCTCCTTACGGGTTGTAGCCTGCCGCTCAAAAACGGTCAGACAAGGAGTGAATGACACTTATGGATCTTGCCGCAGGGGAGGCACATGCGTGCCTGCCAGGTGGGCAAGGGGCGCAATTGTAGAGAAGGGGGAGAAAGCGCGCAAGGTGATTGGTGATTATTTGAACAATCGCCCAAACACCACAAAAACAACTGTGGGAGGGGGCTTGCTCCCGATTGCAGTGGGTCAGTCACAACATCTGTAACTGAAACACCGCTATCGGGGGCAAGCCCCCTCCCACATTTTGAACCAGGCCAGGCCCGGCTTACTTCTTGGTCTTGGCCTTGGCACCGCGCTGACGCCGCGCTTCGAACAGGCATACGCCCGTCGCCACCGACACGTTCAGGCTGCTGACGCTGCCGGCCATCGGCAAGTGCACCAGGTAATCGCAATGCTCGCGGGTCAGGCGACGCATGCCCTTGCCTTCGGCGCCCATGACCAGGATGGTCGGGCCGGTGAGGTCCTGATCGTAGATGCTGACTTCGGCCTCGCCTGCCGTGCCGACAATCCACAAGCCGCGCTGCTGAAGCTTCTCCAGGGTGCGCGCCAGGTTGGTCACGGCCACCAGCGGAATCACTTCCGCCGCGCCGCAGGCCACTTTACGCACGACCGGCGTGAGGGTGGCCGACTTGTCTTTAGGCACGATCACTGCCAGCGCGCCGGCCGCATCCGCCGAACGCAGGCAGGCGCCGAGGTTGTGCGGATCGGTCACGCCGTCCAGCACCAGCAGCAACGGTGCGCCTTCGGTACGGTCGAGCAGCTCGTCGAGCATGGCTTCGCCCCACACCTGACTCGGGCTGACGTCTGCCACCACGCCCTGGTGAACACCTTCTACCCATACGTCCATTTCACGGCGTTCGGCCTGGCCGATGGCAACCTTGTTCTGGGTGGCCAGCTCGACCAGCGTCTGCACGCGTGGCTCGCTGCGACCTTCCGCCAGCCACACCTGTTTGACGCGCTTGGGGTGGTGACGCAGCAGTGCTTCTACGGCGTGCACGCCGTAGATTTTTTCCAGACTCATGACTTGGCCTTAGGTTTGCGCGACCCGCCGCTTTTCGCGGGGGCCGAACCCGCTTTAGGCGGGCCTTTACGGTGTTTACTCGGTTTGCTCGACGGTTTTTCCGCCCCTTGGGACTTTCCCCCAGACGCCGCTTTACCACCGCTTTTGGCTTCGTTGAGCAACTGCTGCTTCAACTCGCGGCTCTTGCGCAGCTCGGCATTTTTCGCCGCGGCATCGCTTGGACGGTAGGCTTCAGGGGCCTTGTCCTTGGCCGAAGAACGACGTCCGGTCTTGGCAGGTGCAGGCTCGGCAGCCGTCTTCGCGCTGGAAGCCTTGCCTTTGGACGCCGGCGCTGCGGTTTCGCTGCCGCGCTTTTTGCGGCCAGCCGGCTCTGCGGGCTTGTCAGGCATGCCGAAGTCGATCTTGCGCTCGTCCAGATCGACACGCATGACCTGCACTTCCACGGTATCGCCCAGGCGGAAGCTGCGACCGGTGCGCTCGCCCGCCAGGCGATGGTGCACAGGATCGAAGTGGTAGTAGTCACCCGGCAAGGCGGTGACGTGCACCAGACCCTCGACGTAGATGTCGGTCAGCTCGACGAACAGGCCGAAACCGGTCACGGCGGTGATCACACCCGGGAACGATTCGCCCACGCGATCCTTCATGAACTCGCACTTGAGCCAGTTCACCACATCGCGGGTGGCTTCGTCGGCGCGACGCTCGCTCATGGAGCACTGCTCGCCCAACTGCTCAAGCGCCGCTTCGTCGTACGGATAGATCCGTGCCTTCGGAATGGTCATGGCACCGGCGCGCTTGACGTGCGGGGTGTTCTGCTTGGAATGGATCACGCTGCGGATCGCGCGGTGCGTGAGCAAGTCTGGGTAACGGCGGATCGGCGAAGTGAAGTGGGTGTACGCCTCGTAATTCAGGCCGAAGTGGCCCTGGTTATCGGCGCTGTACACCGCCTGGCTCAACGAGCGCAGCATCACGGTCTGGATCACGTGGTAATCCGGACGGTCCTTGATGCTGGCCAGCAGGGCCTGGTAATCCTTCGGCGTCGGGCCGTCCTTGCCTTTGTGCAGGGACAGGCCGAGCTCGCCAAGGAACGCACGCAGTTTTTCCAGGCGCTCCGGCGGCGGACCGTCGTGGACGCGGTACAACGCAGGAATCTCGTGCTTCTTCAGGAATTCAGCGGTGGCCACGTTGGCCGCCAGCATGCATTCCTCGATCAGCTTGTGCGCGTCGTTACGGGTGGTCGGGGTGATGGCAGCGATCTTGCGCTCGGAACCGAAGACAATCCGGGTTTCCTGGGTTTCAAAATCGATCGCGCCACGGGTGTGGCGGGCGCCCAGCAGCACCTTGTACAGCGAGTACAGCTGCTTGAGGTGCGGCACCACGTCGGCGTATTCGCCGCGCAGGGCCTTGGCTTCGCTGGTCTTCGGCGCTTCCAGGATGGTGCTGACCTTGTTGTAGGTCAGCCGCGCCTGGGAGTGAATCACCGCTTCGTAGAACTGGTAGTCGGTCATTTCGCCGGTTTTGGAGATGGTCATCTCGCACACCATGGCCAAACGGTCGACTTTCGGGTTCAGCGAGCACAGGCCGTTGGACAGCTGCTCCGGCAACATCGGGATCACGCGCTCAGGGAAGTACACGGAGTTGCCGCGCACCTGGGCTTCGTTATCCAGGGCCGAACCGATCTTCACGTAGCTGGACACGTCGGCAATCGCGACGTACAGCTTCCAGCCGCCGGAGAACAGGCGCAGCTTGCCCGGCTTGGCTTCACAGTAGACCGCGTCATCGAAGTCGCGCGCATCTTCGCCGTCGATGGTGACGAACGGCAGATGGCGCAGGTCGATGCGTTTTTCTTTGTCTTTGTCTTCAACTTCCGGCTTGAGCTTGGCGGCTTCCTTGAGCACGGCATCAGGCCAGACGTGAGGAATATCGTAGGTGCGCAGCGCCACGTCGATTTCCATGCCCGGCGCCATGTAGTTGCCGACCACTTCAACGATATCGCCCTGGGGCTGGAAGCGCGCAGTCGGCCAGTGGGTGATTTTCACCTCGACGAACTGGCCGACCTTGGCGGCGCCATTGCGGCCCGGGGTGATCAGCACTTCCTGCTGGACCTTCGGGTTATCCGGCACCACAAAGCCGATACCGCCTTCTTCGAAGTAACGACCGACGATGGACTCGTGGGCACGGGACACCACTTCGACGATCACGCCTTCACGACGCCCACGACGGTCCAGGCCGGACACGCGCGCCAGGGCACGGTCGCCATCGAACACCAGGCGCATTTGCGCAGGGCTCATGAACAGGTCGTCACTGCCGTCATCCGGGATCAGGAAGCCGAAGCCGTCCCGATGGCCGGCGATACGGCCCAGGATCAGGTCGAGCTTGTCGACCGGCGCGTAGGTGCCACGGCGGGTGTAGATCAACTGAGCATCGCGCTCCATCGCACGCAAACGGCGGCGCAGGGCTTCGAGCTGGTCTTCGGTGGTCAGACCGAACTCTTCAACCAACTGCTCGCGGCTAGCAGGCGAACCACGATCGGCGAGGTGCGCCAGGATCAGTTCGCGGCTAGGAATAGGGTTTTCATATTTTTCCGCTTCACGAGCGGCCTCGGGATCGAGGGACTGCCAATCGGCCATTAGAGAGTTTTCACCTTGTCTATATGCGGGTTAGTTTGGCATACGCGTATTGAAACGGGAAATTTCAGACGTCATCAAGCCTTTTAAAGCCCTTTGCAGCCCTCGGCGCGCACCTTGCACGACCATTGGCGAAATTTTCCAGGCTTTTTTCATGGCAGGGGTTTACAGGGCAAATATCGCTCCGTATAGTGCGCGCCATCGACGACGGCAACGTTGTCAGATAATGCCCAGGTGGTGAAATTGGTAGACACGCCAGCTTCAGGTGCTGGTGATCGCAAGGTCGTGGAAGTTCGAGTCTTCTCCTGGGCACCAAATTCAGATCAAACCCGCGAAAGCGGGTTTTTTCGTTTCAGACCTTTGATTTTTAACGGAAAAATTGATTTATATTTTTCGAATCAGGGGTTTACAGATTAAAAAGCCCGCCGTATAGTTCGCCCCATCAACAGCGGCAACGTTGCTTGATAATGCCCAGGTGGTGAAATTGGTAGACACGCCAGCTTCAGGTGCTGGTGATCGCAAGGTCGTGGAAGTTCGAGTCTTCTCCTGGGCACCAAATTCAGATCAAACCCGCGAAAGCGGGTTTTTTCGTTTCCGGGGTTTGAAAAATCCGGCTTGAAAACGCTCCCCGCGATTACCCTCAAGCCCGCACTTGAGAAGCTTTATCGTTTATCCTTGTAGTGATTTGTTGCACATAAGCGAGGAACACTTCGGATGATGATCCGCGATACCCGATTCAAGACATCCCTTCTGCGTGGCCTGTCTCTTACTCTGCTTGGCCTGACCCTGCTCTCACCCGCCGCCTATTCTGCCGACAAGGTCTCCCTGACCCTTTACAACGGCCAGCACAAAGAAGTCGGCGATGAACTCGCCAAAGCCTTTGAAGCCAAGACCGGTATTCACGTCAACGTGCGCAAAGGCAGCAGCAACCAACTGGCCAGCCAGGTCGTCGAAGAAGGTGATCGCTCCCCTGCCGACGTGATCTACACCGAAGAATCGCCGCCGCTGAACAAACTCGGCGAGCAAGGCTTGTTGGCGAAGATCGATGCCAGCACCCTCGACGTGCTGCCCAAGGATTACGTCGGCAGCAATGGCGACTGGATGGGCGTCACCGCACGCACCCGCGTCGTCGCTTTCAACCCCAAGCTGATTGCCGAAAAAGACCTGCCCAAATCGGTGCTGGATTTCGCCGGCCCCGAATGGCAAGGCAAGGTCGGCTTCGTGCCCACCAGCGGCGCGTTTCAGGAACAGGCCGTGGCGATCATCAAGCTGCACGGGCGTGAAGCGGCCGAAGAGTGGCTGACCGGCCTGCGCGCCTTCGGCAAGGTGTACAGCAACAATATGGTGGCCCTCAAGGCCGTTGAAAATGGCGAAGTGGCCACCGTACTGGTGAACAACTATTACTGGTTTGCCTTGAAGAAAGAAAAAACCAATCTTGACTCCCAACTGCACTATTTCACCGACGGCGATGCCGGCGGCCTGATTACCGTGTCTTCGGCTGCCGCGCTGAAATCCAGCAAACACCCCAAGGAAGCCCAGCAACTGCTGGCCTTCATGGCCAGTGAAGAAGGCCAGCGTGTGATCACCAACACTTCGGCGGAATACCCGTTGCGCAAGGGCATGGAGTCCAACCGTGGCCTCAAGCCTTTCAGCGAACTGCAGCCGCCGAAAGTCACCCCTGCCGACCTGGGCAATGCCGAAGAAGCCCTGGAACTGGAACGTGACGTTGGCCTGAACTGATGACCCCGTCGCTCAGCGCTGCAGGCTTTCGCCCCCGGCGCAAACGCCCTTCAATCTGGCTGCTGTTGCCGGTGCTGTTCCTGGTTGGCCTGAGCCTGCTGCCGCTGGTGTATGTCGGGCTCAAGGCCTGGCAAGCCGGCTGGGCAGAGGCGGTGCATCTGCTGTGGCGGCCTTATGTGTTCGGGCTGCTGCGCAATACCCTGTCGCTGATGGTCGGCGTGACGGTCGTGTGCGGCGTGGTCGGCCTGTCCCTGGCCTGGTTGCTGGAACGCAGCAACCTGCCGGGGCGACGCCTCTGGGGCGTGATCCTGTGCCTGCCGTTTGCGGTGCCGGCATTTGTCAGCAGCTTTACCTGGGTGTCGCTGAGCGCCAACTTCGAAGGTCTCGGCGGCGCGATCCTGGTGATGAGCCTGTCCAAGTATCCGCTGGTCTTTCTGCCGGTGGCCGCCACGCTGCGCAATCTGGACCCGGCCCTGGAAGAATCGGCGCGCACCCTGGGGCTGAATCGCTGGGGCGTATTCCGGCGCATTACCCTGCCGCTGCTGTGGCCCTCGCTGGTGGCGGGAGCACTGTTGATTGCATTGCACATGCTGGTGGAGTTCGGCGCCCTGTCGATCATCGGCTTGCAGACCTTTACCACCGCGATCTACCAGCAGTTCGAACTGGAATTCAGCAACGCCAACGCCGCGATGCTCTCGGCGGTGCTGCTGGTGATGTGCCTGAGTTTGTTGTGGCTGGAGCTGCGCGTGCGCGGCAAGGGCCGCCATGTGCGGATCGGCCAGGGCGCGGCGCGACAGGCCGAGCAGGTGAAACTGGGCAAATGGGCGCTGCCTGGCCAACTCTATTGCCTGGCGCTGGCGATCATTGGCAGCGGCATTCCCCTGGGGATGCTCGGTTATTGGCTGGCCGTGGGCTCATCGGCGGCGTTTCCGGTCGCCGCCATCAGTGAGGCGCTGTTATCGTCCCTGGCACTTTCCCTGGGTGGCGCGGCGTTGTGCCTGGCGCTGGCGGTGCCGGTAGGCCTGCTGGTGGTGCGCTACAAAGGCCAGCTGGCGATCTGGGCCGAACGCCTGCCGTACCTGCTGCACGCCCTGCCCGGCCTGGTGATCGCACTGACCCTGGTGTATTTCGCGCTGCATTACGTGCCGGCGCTGTATCAGACGTCGGCACTGTTGCTGATCGCCTATGCGCTGTTGTTCTTGCCCCTGGCCCAGGCGCCGATTCGCACGGCGCTGAACAAGGCTGCACCACAGCTGGAAGAGGCGGCGCGCACGCTCGGCGCATCGTCGTTCAGTGCGTTTTGCCGGGTGACGCTGCCGATTATTTTCCCGGCATTGGGCGCCGCGTTTGCGCTGGTGTTTCTGGATGCGATGAAGGAATTGACTGCGACCTTGCTGCTTAGTCCGACCGGGCTGAACACCTTGGCCACCGCCGTGTGGGCGCATACCTCGAATGTGGAGTTTGCGGCGGCGGCGCCTTATGCGGCGTTGTTGATTCTGGTGTCGGGGTTGCCGGTGTACCTGCTTACGACGCGGATGTATTTGAGCCGCTGAGATGGCTATCGGGGGCAAGCCCCCTCCCACATTTGGAGTGCGTTGCAACCTGTGGGAGGGGGCTTGCCCCCGATGAGGCCGGCACAGACAACCCTAAGCCCGAAACTGCCCCAGACTCGCCTTCAACTGCGCCGCCAAGCCATCCAGCACCTTGCCACTGGCCGTGGTCTCCACCACCGCCTGCGCGGCCCGCTCAGCCTGGGCATGAATCACCTCAACCCGACCACGCACCGCATGCGCACCCTGGGCCTGATGCTCGGCCGCGCGTGTCGCCAGGCCGATCGCCGCATGCACCTGCTCCACCGAGGCCTGCACGGTCTGCTGCAAGCGCACGCTGTCGCGCAACACCAGCAAGCCCTCATTGGCCTGACGACCAGCCTTGCCAATGGTTTCCACCGCCTCACGCGCGCCCTGCTGCAACGCCACGATATGCGCCTGGATGTCACCGGTGGAGCTTTGGGTCTTGCTCGCCAACGCACGCACCTCGTCCGCGACTACCGCAAAACCACGCCCGGTTTCGCCGGCACGAGCCGCCTCGATGGCCGCATTGAGCGCCAGCAGGTTGGTTTGCTCGGCGATGCCGTGAATCACCGTCAGCACCACTTCAATCTGCTCGCTTTGCTGCGCCAACCGCTCGATCACCTGGGAACCAGCCTGCACCTGCCCGGCCAACGCCTCGATCAAGCTGCCGACTTCGGCAGAAGTGCGCGAGTTTTCATCCGTGGCCTGGCGAATCTCCACCACCTGCTGCAAGGCCGCCTGCATGGCATGGCTTTCGGCCTGGGCCTCGTCGGCCATTTGCGAGAGTGCGCGCAGGCTTTCTGCAACCTCGTCGCGCTGCAGGCCGGCCGCCGCATCGGCACCGGCATTGCGCAAGGTCATCGCGCCGATTTCCATGCCGGTGCGCTGGGCCACATCCCCCGCCTCGCGCACGATGGGCTGCAACTTATCCACAAAGCGATTGACCGCCGAAGCCATGTCACCAATTTCGTCCTTGCTGCTGATCTGTACACGCTTGGTGAGGTCACCCTCGCCTGCCGCCAGGTCATCCATGGCCGCGATCAACAGCTTCAGGCGGTTGACGACGCGGCGGCCGAGCACAATGGCGATCAGCAGCAATACACCGAGACCGACCAGCGCCAGGCCCATGCCGATACGCCAGCGCAAGGTGCCGGCAGCCTCTTGAACCGCACTGGTGGTATTGGCCGCCATCTGCGTGGCCGTGACTTGCGCCGATTGCAGGCGCGCGCCCATGGCGGCGGCGCTATCGGCCGCGGCGCCTTTGAGGCTGTCGCCGACCAGTTGATCACCGCTGGCGATCAGCGCGGCGAAGCGGCTGTCCAGTGCTTGCAGGTCGGCCTCGACCGATGCGGTCGACACCCCCATGCGGACTTTGCCGATCTCAACGCCGTTGGGGCTGATCGAGGCCTCGACGTAATACACCGAAGGATCAGCCTTGGCCGCGTCCAGGACTTTATCCAGGGCACGCTCCCCCGCGCCTTTGGCCAACAAGGCCTGGTTGATCGGATTTTCACGGTTCAGGTAACGGGTCAGATGCTCGCCCGCCGCGTCGTCATACACCACGAACAACACGTTGGGATTACGCTGCGCGCGCCGGGCAAATTCCGATAATGTCGGCACGTCGCTGTCCCACATGGCACGCGGCGCCACCGAAGCCAGCAACTGGGCCATGTCATTGGCGGAGTCCTGCAGGTCTTTTTCCAGGGTCGCCCGCAATTGCTTCTGCTCTTGCTGAAGACGCGTGGAGAGCCCTGCAGTCAGACGTTGGCGAGTGCTGGTGGACAGGCTATCCAGGCTGGAGGTGACTTCCTTGCCGGCCTGTGCCAATTCGCCGGACAATTTCTGGCTGTCGATGCCCAGGCGATTCCCCAAATCGGCCTCCAGGGCCGTGACCGTGCTCCGCGTCAGCGCGACGGCCACCAGCACTTGCACCAAAAGAGCGATACCTAGGGTAACGAACACCGGCCGCAGCAGACGGCTTTGTAACAACGAGAGAACGGCAGACACTGGAAATCCCTCCACCACGGGTGCCATTAAATTGATAGCACCGCGAAAAAGAGAAACACAGCAAGGGTCGTGCCGCTTGCCAGACAGAAACGACAAAGGGCTCCCGAAGGAGCCCTTTACTTTTTACATCAACAGCTTATTAAGCGAACGGGTGACGCAGAACGATGGTCTCGTTGCGGTCCGGGCCCGTCGAAATAATGTCGATCGGTGCGCCGATCAGCTCTTCGACGCGCTTGATGTAGGCGCGGGCGTTGGCTGGCAGCTCTTCCAGGGTCTTGGCGCCCACGGTCGATTCGGTCCAGCCCGGCACTTCTTCGTACACAGGCTGCAGGCCCACGTAGCTGTCAGCGTCGGTCGGGGCAACATCGTTGCCTTGCGCGTCTTTGTAGCCGACACAGATGTTGATGGCTTCCAGGCCGTCGAGCACGTCCAGCTTGGTCAGGCAGATGCCCGAGATGCTGTTCACGTCGATAGCGCGACGCAGGATAACGGCGTCGAACCAGCCACACCGACGAGCACGGCCGGTGGTAGCGCCGAATTCGTGACCCTGCTTGGCCAGGTGTGCGCCAACGTCGTCGAACAGCTCAGTCGGGAATGGACCGGAACCTACACGGGTGGTGTAAGCCTTAGTGATGCCCAGGATGTAGTCGAGGAACATCGGGCCAACGCCCGAACCGGTGGCAACGCCGCCGGCGGTGGTGTTGGAGCTGGTCACATACGGGTAGGTGCCGTGGTCGATGTCGAGCAACGAACCCTGGGCGCCTTCGAACATGATGTCTTTGCCGGCGCGACGCAGGTCGTGCAGCTCGGCCGTCACGTCGAGCATCAGCGGCTTGAGCAGCTCGGCGTATTCCTTGCACTCGGCCAGGGTCTTTTCGAACTCGATGGCCGGCTCTTTGTAGTAACCCACCAGCATGAAGTTGTGGTAATCCACCAGTTCACGCAGCTTGTCTTCAAAGCGCGGCATGTTGAGCAGGTCGCCCACACGCAGGCCACGGCGCGCCACCTTGTCTTCGTAGGCCGGGCCAATGCCGCGACCGGTGGTGCCGATCTTCAGCTCGCCACGGGCCTTTTCACGGGCCTGGTCCAGCGCCACGTGGAAGGACAGGATCAGCGGGCAGGATGGGCTGATACGCAGGCGCTCGCGCACCGGTACGCCTTTCTCTTCCAGCTTGATGATCTCGCGCAGCAGGGCGTCCGGCGCAACCACTACGCCGTTGCCGATCAGGCACTGCACGCCTTCGCGCAGTACACCCGATGGGATCAGGTGCAAGACGGTTTTTTCGCCATCGATGACCAGGGTGTGGCCCGCGTTGTGGCCACCCTGGTAGCGCACTACGGCGGCAGCATGTTCGGTCAGCAGATCAACGATCTTGCCTTTGCCCTCATCACCCCATTGGGTGCCCAGGACTACGACATTCTTACCCATAACACTTGTCCTCATTCGCGCAAACTTGGTGCCGGCGATGGCCGGCAGGAAAACTCAAGAAGCCAGTGGCGATACTTGCCAAAGCCCGTTCTGCTGAATCAATTGCCGGTCGCAGTCCGCTTCACGGGCGGCGGCCAATGGCTGCCCAGGCAAAGCCTGGACGACACGCTGACCCTCACTGCGCAACTGGCAGACCTGCTGCCAGAGTGCCGCGTCCGTACTGTCGGGCATCCAGATGCCACCAGACGGCAGCTCGACCTCAGCACGCCCCAGGGTCACCAGGGTTTTCAAATCGGTGGAAAAGCCGGTGGCCGGACGGGCGCGACCGAAGTCGGCGCCGATATCGTCATAACGACCACCCTGGGCGATGGCCTGGCCAACACCCGGAACGAACACCGCGAATACCACACCGGTGTGGTAGTGGTAGCCGCGCAACTCGCCCAGGTCAAAATACAAAGGCAGCTGCGGGAAGCGCGCCGACAGTTGCTCGGCAATCGCCAGCACATCGTTCAGGGCGGCCAACACCGGCGCCGGCGCGTTGGCCAGGCGCTCACGTGCAGTGACCAACACTTCACGGCCGCCGCACAGGTCAACCAGCGCACGCAGCATGTCGGCCAGTTCAGCCGGCACGCCGGCAGTCAGGGCGATGACTTCGTCAATGGCCTTGCGTTGCAGCGCATCGAACAATTGTTGCTCAACTTCACCGGACAAGCCGGCCGCACGGGCCAGGCCGCGGTAGATCCCCACGTGGCCCAGGTCCATGTGCACGTCCGGCACATCAGCCAGTTGCAGCATGGCCAGCATCAGGCTGATCACTTCAACGTCGCTGCTCGGGCTCGCATCGCCATACAACTCGGCGCCCAGCTGGATCGGGCTGCGTGAAGATGACAAGGCACGCGGCTGGGCATGCAGCACGCTGCCGGCGTAGCACAGGCGGCTGGGACCTTCGCGGCGCAGGGTGTGCGCATCGATACGCGCCACCTGCGGCGTGATGTCGGCGCGGAAACCCATTTGCCGGCCCGATTGCGGGTCGATGACCTTGAAGGTGCGCAGATCCAGGTCCTGGCCCGCGCCGGTCAGCAGGGATTCCAGGTACTCGATATGAGGGGTCACGACAAACTCGTAGCCCCAGCTCTGGAACAGATCCAACACCTGGCGACGCGCTATTTCAATACGCGCAGCTTCTGGTGGCAGTACTTCTTCGATGCCATCTGGCAGCAGCCAGCGGTCTACCGTTGCCATTACGCCATTCCCCTTTGATCCGGGCGGCCAGCCCTCGGCCGAGCCTTGAGTGAAGCAGAAAATACCCGCCGTCTGCATAAACCACGCGCAAGAGCGACGTGACGAACGGCCTGCGAACGGCCTCGTCGGGCACTTTCCTCGAAAAACCTGTCACGCCTGCCGAATCGAACACGCAGACGCAAAAAAGCCGGGAATTTCCCGGCTGCCGCATCATACACCCGTTTTCTGAAAGGATCACCCCGCCAGGCATTTTAGCCGCCCGACGGAGTGGTCCTACAGAATCACAGGCCTGTTACTTGGACTTTTCCAGGTAGCGGAAGAAATCGCTGCTTGGGTCCAGCACCAGCACGTCGGTCTTGTTCGCGAAGCTTTCACGGTAGGCGCGCAGGCTACGGTAGAACGCGTAGAACTCCTGGTCCTGGCCATAAGCCTTGGCGTAGATCGCCGCGGCTTGAGCATCACCATCACCACGAGCCTCTTCAGACTCGCGATAGGCCTCTGCCAACAGTACACGGCGCTGACGATCGGCATCCGCACGGATACCTTCGGCCAGCTCGTTACCCTTGGCACGGTGCTCACGGGCTTCACGCTCACGCTCGGTGCTCATGCGCTCGAACACGCTGCGGTTCACTTCCTTGGGCAGGTCGATAGCCTTGACGCGAACGTCGACCACTTCGATACCCAGCTCTTTCTCCGCCATGGTGTTCAGCGAACGAGTGATGTCAGCCATCAGCGCATCGCGTTCACCGGATACCACCTCGTGCAGGGTGCGCTTACCAAACTGGTCACGCAGGCCCGATTCCAGACGACGCGACAGACGCTCGTCGGCAATCTGCTTGAGGCCCGAGGTCGCCGTGTAGAAGCGCTCGGCATCCTTGACGCGCCACTTGGCGTAGGCGTCAACCATCACGGCTTTCTTTTCCAGGGTCAGGAAGCGCTGTGTCGGTGCATCCAGGGTCATCAGGCGGGCGTCGAACTTGCGCACCTGGTTGACGTAGGGGACTTTCACATGCAGGCCCGGCTGGACATCCGCCTGGACCACGCGACCGAATTGCAGCAGCACCGCGCGCTCGGTCTGAGCGACGATGTAGAAGCAGTTCCAGGCAGCGATGACCACGACGACTCCCACAATCAGGGCGGTCAGCGATTTATTGCTCATCAACGACTCTCCCTGGTACGTGTTTGCTGTTGCAGCAAGTCAGCGGCCGCACGGGCGCTCGCTTCGTTGGCAGCGGCATTCGAACCGGTGGACGGCGCGCTTGTGCCGCCGCTACGACCACCTTCGATCATCTTGTCCAGCGGCAGGTACAGCAGGTTGTTCTGCCCACCCTTGCTGCCGGTCACGAGAACCTTGCTGGTGTTGCTGAAGACTTCCTGCATGGTGTCCAGGTACAGACGCTCACGGGTAACCTCGGGCGCCTTGCGGTACTCGGCAACCAGCTTGGTGAAGCGGTCCGCCTCACCCTTGGCACGGGAGACCACTTCGTCGCGGTAACCGTTGGCATCCTCAAGGATACGCTGGGCCTGACCACGGGCTTCCGGCACCACGCCGTTGGCGTAGGTTTCAGCCTGGTTGCGCGAACGCTGCTCGTCTTCACGGGCGCGGATCACGTCGTCAAAGGCTTCCTGCACTTCACGCGGTGCCGCTGCGCTCTGTACGTTGACCTGGGTAACGGTGATACCGGTGCGATAGGTATCGAGGAACCGTTGCAGGCGCTCCTTGATTTCGCTGGCCATCAATTCACGCCCTTCGGTCAGCACCTGGTCCATGGCAGTGGAACCCACCACATGGCGCAGGGCGCTTTCGGTTGCGTGTTGCAGGCTGATTTCCGGCTGATCGACGTTCAGCACGAAGTCCTGCAGGTTGGTGATCTTGTACTGCACGGTCAGCGGCACTTCGACGATGTTCTCGTCTTCAGTCAGCATCTGGCCCTGCTTGGTGTAGGCACGCTCACGCGTGACGTTCTCCATGTACTTCTTGTCGATCGGCGGGAAATAGATGTTCAGGCCTGGCCCGACCGTCTCGTAATACTTGCCGAAGCGCAGCACCACGGCTTGCTCCTGCTCGTCCACCACGTAGACCGCGCTGTACAGCCAGACGGCCGCGAGCACGACAAGACCCAGGCCCAGCAGGCCGTAGCCGCCGCCCTTGCTTGTGCGACCACCCTCGTCACCACCGCGTTTTTTCCCACCACCGAACAACCCATTCAGGCTTTCCTGCAGCTTTCGGAAGGCCTCGTCGAGATCCGGTGGCCCCTTGCGGTCGCCATTATTGCGGCGTTTACCACCCCAAGGATCCTGATTATTCGAGTTGCCACCCGGCTCATTCCAAGCCATAGCGCTCTCCATCTGATAAAGCAAAGACGCACCCACGGCGCGCCGACCAATGCTACAGAATGCCTGCTACTGCGGCACAACCGCTTTCTCAGGCTTTTATTGCAAAGTGTGTTGTTCGATGAACTCCGCCGGTACAACACCCTCGCGACTGACCAGTCGATTAAGCTCCGCGCGTGGCAATCGAACGGCCAGCAAGCTGACACCTTCTTCGTCGTGTTCTTCTTTCTGTACCGCGCCCAGCTCGAAAAACTGTGCACGCAGTCGAGCAAAACGCTGCGGCAAGCGCAAGGTGCCCACGAACAAATCGCCGCCGAGCAACTCGGCGATGGCTTGCTCAAGCAATTCAAGGCCACTGCCATCACGCGCCGACAGCCAGACCCGCTGGGGTCTGCCATTCTCATCGCGCTGGATTTGCGGCTCGACGCCTTCAAGCAAATCGAGTTTGTTATACACCTCGAGGATCGGCAAGTCCTGGGCACCAATCTCGCCCAGCACCAGCATCACCTGCTCGATCTGCAGCATGCGATCCGGCTCGGCCGCATCGATCACGTGCAACAGCAGGTCGGAATTGCTCGACTCTTCGAGCGTAGACCGAAATGCCTCGACCAGATTGTGCGGCAAATGACGAATGAAACCTACCGTATCGGCCAGGACAATCGGCCCCAGGTCGTCAAGATCCAGGCGGCGCAGGGTTGGGTCGAGCGTCGCGAACAGTTGGTCGGCCGCGTACACGTCCGACTTGGTGACGTTATTGAACAGCGTGGACTTGCCCGCGTTGGTATAGCCCACCAGGGACACGGTGGGGATATCGGCACGGGAACGGCCACGGCGCGATTGCTCGCGCTGGCTGCGGACTTTCTCCAGGCGGCCCTTGATCTGGCGCAGGCGAACCCGCAACAGACGTCGGTCGGTTTCCAGCTGGGTTTCACCCGGGCCACGCATGCCGATGCCGCCGCCCTGGCGCTCAAGGTGCGTCCAGCCGCGAACCAGCCGTGTGCTCATGTGGTCAAGCTGGGCCAGTTCGACCTGGAGCTTGCCTTCATGGGTACGCGCGCGTTGGGCGAAGATATCGAGAATCAGGCCGGTGCGGTCGATCACGCGACACTCGAAGACACGTTCGAGGTTACGCTCCTGACTCGGCGTGAGGACGTGATTGAAGATCACCAGATCGGCTTCTTCGGCATGGACCAGGTCGCGCAATTCTTCGACCTTGCCGCTGCCAATCAGGTATTTGGCGGTTGGCCGATGACGCGGCACGTTAAAAAACGCAACGGTCTCGGCGCCGGCCGAATTTGCCAACTCCTGAAACTCCTGCGGATCTTCGCGCGCCTCAGGGTCCTGTCCATCCAAGTGAACGAGGATTACTCGCTCACCACCACCGTGGCGCTCAAAGAACAAAGGAGACTCCTATCAGGCGTTACCTGGCTCAGCGTCAGCTGCTTCATCACCGGCAGCGCTAGGCAGACGGATTGGACGAACAGGGACGACTGTCGAGATAGCGTGTTTGTAAACCATCTGGCTGACGGTGTTTTTCAGCAGGATCACGAACTGGTCGAACGACTCGATCGTACCTTGCAACTTGATACCGTTGACCAGATAAATGGAAACCCCCACTTTCTCTTTACGTAAGGTATTCAAGTAAGGGTCTTGTAGCGAATGCCCTTTTGACATGTGCCGCACTCCTTTAAGGATCAATAATAAAAAATCGGAAAAATAAATAGCTCATGGCCGCCACACCCCCAAGGATAGACGGCAATTGCAAGGACTCAGCTCAATATGGAGACCGTTCCCAGGTATTTCAAGGCGCGTGACAGATTGTCGCTGTCCAGGCTGTCCAGCCAGTGCAAATCGCTCCAGCTGCGCAGCCAGGTGAACTGGCGCTTCGCCAATTGGCGCGTGGCAATGATGCCGCGCTCCTGCATTTCGGCTGACGTCAGCTTGCCATCCAGATGATCCCAGACTTGGCGGTAGCCTACAGCACGTATCGAAGGCAACCCCGGATGCAGATTACCTCTTGAACGCAGTGCTACGACCTCCTCCACAAACCCCTGTTCCAACATATTTGTGAATCTTTGTGCAATTCGTTCGTGCAGCACCTGACGATTTGCCGGAGCGATGGCCAGGTTCGCCACAGTATAGGGCAATTGTGACCGGCCAGATGCGCCTGCATCAGCACTTTGCGCAGTTTGTTTCAGCCTGTGTTCAGTCATGGTCTGGCCACTGACACGCCAGACTTCCAGGGCACGGGAGAGACGCTGGGGGTCATTGGGGTGAATGCGCGCCGCCGACACCGGATCCACCGCCGCCAACTGATCGTGCAGGGCTTGCCAGCCAAGGCGTGCGGCCTCTTCTTCGAGTTCGGCGCGCACCTGGGCATCGGCCGGCGGCATATCCGCCAGGCCTTCCTGCAAAGCCTTGTAGTAGAGCATCGTGCCGCCGACCAGCAACGGGATGTTACCCCGCACGGTGATCTCGGCCATGGCGGCCAGGGCGTCGGTACGGAAATCCGCCGCCGAATAGCTCTCGGCCGGGTCGATAATGTCGATCAACCGATGCGGATGCTGCGCCAGCACCTCTTTCGAAGGCTTGGCCGTGCCGATGTCCATGTCCCGGTAAACCAGGGCAGAGTCCACACTGATCAGCTCGCACGGCAGGACCCTGGTCAGTTCGATGGCCAGGTCGGTCTTGCCGGCGGCCGTGGGGCCCATCAGGAAGATCGCGGGGGGCAAGGCACTCATCAGCGACCGCGCAGGAACAGTTTGTCCAGATCATCCAGGCCCATCTGGGTCCAGGTCGGTCGGCCATGGTTGCATTGACCGCTGCGCTCGGTGTTTTCCATGTCGCGCAGCAGGCCGTTCATTTCCGGCAGGGCCAGGCGACGGTTGGCGCGGATGGCGCCGTGGCAGGCCATGGTGCCGAGCAGCTCATTGATATGCGCCTGGATACGGTCGCTGGTGCCGTACTCCATCAGGTCCGCCAATACATCGGCGACCAGGCGATTGGCCTCGGCTTGCTTGAGCAGCGCGGGAATCTGGCGGATCGCCAGGGTTTCCGGGCCCAGGCGTTGCAGTTCGAAGCCCAGCTTCTGGAACACACCGTGGTGCTCTTCGGCGCAATCGGCTTCTCGCTGGCTGACCGCCAGGGATTCGGGCACCAGCAGTGGCTGGCCACTGAGCCCTTCACTGGCCATGGCGATCTTC
Organism: Pseudomonas sp. 34 E 7; assembly: GCF_900005715.1. Classification (NCBI taxonomy): domain Bacteria; kingdom Pseudomonadati; phylum Pseudomonadota; class Gammaproteobacteria; order Pseudomonadales; family Pseudomonadaceae; genus Pseudomonas; species Pseudomonas sp. 34 E 7. The sequence goes on along the minus strand of NZ_CVTX01000106.1, from coordinate 2,426 downwards.
AGGCGCTCGTACATGATCCGCTCGTGGGCCGCATGCATGTCCACCAGCACCAGGCCGTGGGCGTTTTCCGCGAGGATGTAGATGCCCTTGAGCTGCGCCAGCGCGTAGCCCAAGGGTGGAATATCACCGCCACCCTCGGGCAAGGCGACGGTGCCTGGCTCGGCACCCGGCAGCGGCGCGAAGAACTCACGATAAGCCGCCTGGGCCTCGGCCACCGGCACGGTCGATTGCGGGCGCGGGGTGTATTGATACTGATAACCGGCGCCGGCGCCCGCGTTGGGTGCCGTGTAGTTGGGCTGCTGCGGAGATTGCAGCAAGTTGGCGGCCAAACTCATTTCGCCCTGAGGCCCGAATTCACCGGCCTCGGGACCGCTTGGGCGAACGACCGCCGTCACGATGGGCGCCGACAACTGATCATCCGGACGCACGTCGCCCAAGGCGCGGTGCAAGGTGCCGTACAGGAAGTCATGCACCATGCGCCCATCACGGAAGCGCACTTCGTGCTTGGTCGGGTGCACATTGACGTCAACCACCGAGGGGTCGACCTCAAAAAACAGCACAAACGTCGGATGCCGCCCGTTGAACAACACGTCGCGGTAGGCCTGGCGCACCGCATGGGCCACCAGCTTGTCACGCACTGCCCGGCCATTCACGAAGAAATACTGCAAATCCGCCTGGCTGCGGGAGAAGGTCGGCAAACCGACCCAGCCCCACAGGCGCAAACCATTGCGTTCAATCTCTATCGGCAGCGCCTGCTCCAGAAAGCCGGCTCCGCAGACTGCCGCCACGCGCCGAGCACGCGCGGCGTCGTCATTGGCTTCGTGCAGGCTGAGGATGGTCTTGCCGTTGTGGCGCAGATGGAATGCCACATCGAAACGTGCCAGGGCCAGGCGCTTGATGACTTCCTGCAGGTGGTCGAATTCGGTTTTTTCGGCCTTGAGGAATTTGCGCCGCGCCGGGGTGTTGAAGAACAGGTCGCGCACTTCCACCGAGGTGCCCACCGGATGGGCTGCCGGCTGGACCCGGGGCGCCATGTCACGGCCTTCGGTTTCCACTTGCCAGGCCTGCTCGGCGCCGCGTGTGCGCGAGGTCAGGGTCAAGCGGGCCACGGAGCTGATGGAGGCCAGGGCCTCACCGCGAAAGCCCAGGCTCATCACCCGCTCAAGGTCTTCGAGGTCGCGGATCTTGCTGGTGGCGTGACGGGCCAGGGCCAGCGGCAGGTCATCGGACGAGATGCCGCTGCCATCGTCCCGCACCCGCAGCAGCTTGACGCCGCCCTGCTCCACGTCCACGTCGATGCGTTTGGCGCCGGAGTCGATGCTGTTTTCCAGCAGTTCCTTGATCACCGAGGCCGGACGCTCAACCACCTCGCCCGCAGCGATCTGGTTCGCCAGGCGCGGGCTGAGCAATTCGATACGCGAGCCGCTATTCAAGACAGATTCGCTCATTACTGCGCCGCCAATTCGGTGCCCGGGATGGTCAACACCTGGCCGATTTTCAGCTCATCGGTTTTCAGGTTGTTGGCGCTGCGCAAAGCGGCGGGCGTGACCTGGAAACGTACCGCCAGCATGGCCACGGTGTCGCCGGGCTGTACGCGGTGGTCGCGCGGGCCCTGGGCAATTTTGCCGGAATCACGTAACCAGGCAATGTAAGTGCCCGGGGGCGGGTTCTGTTGGAAGAACTGACGCACACCGGCGCTGATCGAGCGCGCCAAGGCCTGCTGGTGGCTGGCACTGGCGAGCTTGGATGCCTCGTTGGCGTTGGAAATGAATCCGGTCTCGACCAGGATCGACGGGATATCCGGCGACTTCAGCACCATGAACCCGGCTTGTTCCACGCGCTGTTTGTGCAGCGACGTGACCCGGCCGATATTGCTCAGGACCTTCTGGCCGACGTTCAGGCTGGAGGTCAGCGAGGCGGTCATCGACAGGTCGAGCAGTACGCCGGCGAGCATTTTGTCCTTGTCGTCGAGGGACACGTTGCCGGCCCCGCCGATCAGGTCGGAACGGTTTTCGCTGTCGGCCAGCCAACGGGCGGTCTCGGACGTGGCGCCACGATCCGACAGGGCAAACACCGACGCACCGAAAGCGGCGCTGGAAGGTGCGGCGTCGGCGTGGATCGAGACGAACAGGTCCGCGCCCTTCTTGCGGGCGATTTCAGTACGCCCGCGCAACGGAATGAAGTAGTCGCCGGTACGGGTCAGTTCGGCGCGATAACCTTTCATGCCGTTGACCTGGCGTTGCAGTTCGCGGGCGATGGCCAACACCACGTCTTTTTCATGCTGGCCGCGCGAACCGGAGGCGCCCGGGTCTTCGCCACCGTGACCGGCGTCGATCACCACGATAATGTCGCGCTTGCCTGCCGGAGCGGGCGGCGGCGGTGGCAGCTTGACCTGCGGTTGCGAGGGGTTGACCGGCACCGCAGGC
>NZ_CVTX01000179.1:6461-6697 GCF_900005715.1 Pseudomonas sp. 34 E 7 | reverse complement strand
GCGCCTAAGATCAAAAGCAAAAGCGCGGCGGCCTTAGAGCCGACCGGTATCTTGTGTCGATCCTGGCCCAACTGTGGGAGGGGGCTTGCCCCCGATGGTGGCCTCAGAGCCGACCAGGATTTTGTGTCGATCCCGGTCCAACTGTGGGAGGGGGCTTGCCCCCGATGGCGGCCTCTGGGCCGACCAGGATGTTGGATCAGATCGAGTACATATCCGTTTCTGCGGTCACGGCCACT
>NZ_CVTX01000179.1:0-6411 GCF_900005715.1 Pseudomonas sp. 34 E 7 | reverse complement strand
ACCCGGCGTCCTGCCGGGTTGCCCACGGATTCAAGCCTGCGTTCGGCCAGCGTGGTTTAACGGGGCGCCTAGGATCAAAAGCAGATCAAGATCACGAGCGACTCGCTTCGCATCGTGGTTACCGTTGACCGCTATGCATAGCCACGATCCGGGCCGTTCGGCCCCGGCGTCGCTTACGGCACCAATTCAGCATCTGACACGCCATATTCGCCCAACGAATACAGCAATGTTCCATACCCCAGTTGCTCGTAACCGCCGCTGTCTCGGCCATAATCGCCGCCGCCACCTTCCACCTGGGCCTTATTCGCCATGGCTTTCACATTCGGCGCGCTGAGGCTTTTGCGCACGACGTAATGGTTGTAAAGCAGCTCCCATATCGGACGGATTTCGCCCCGATGGTTGGGCGAGACGACGCTCTGTTTGAACCTGCGATCGAGCAAAGGGGTAAACGGTACGTCCTGGCCCAGGTTGTACTGGGCCACGTACTCGGCGCCCTGCAGTACGCGGTTGTTCTGGTAGCCGAACAGGTCGTCGCCCTGGCTCCAGGCCATTTGGCAGAAGCTGCCGAGCAGGGCGATGTCGAGCAGGGCGTATGCCTGATCCCGCCCGCTTTCCTGGACTTGACCCAGGCCATTGCCGTGGAGCTTCCAGACGGCGTGTTCGATGGCGCCGTTACCGCTGCCGTGCTTGAAGTAGTCGACGGCCTCGTTGTAGAGGTCGCGGCGATCCGCCAGTACGCCGATGGCCAGTATCGAGTTCATGTTGGCCAGGTCCCAACGGGCGCCGTGACGATCAGGCGGGCTCCCATCGTGGTGCAGCAGGAAGTCATGATTGATGGGATAGAACACGCTGAGCAGCATGCCCTGAAATCGATGAAAGTCCGTCGCCTGCCACTTCGGGTAGCTGCGCAGCAGTTCGGCCGCGTTGGCCAGTTGATAACCGGCCAAGCCTGCCGCCAGGGACTTGTCGGGCTCGTCCTTGATCGCGGTGAGGGTGGAAGACCACTGGTTCAAAATGCCCACGGCCTTGTCGGCATAGGCGGGGTCTTGCGAGATCTGCCAGCGCAGGGCCAGTGCATAGGCTGCGGCGGCGTCGTTGAACAGTGTGCTGTCGTTATTCAAGCCATCTGAAGTGCCGTACACCACGGGCAGCGGATCGGCCTGCCAGGCCAATGAGGCATGTGGATTGGCGATCAGCTTTTGCCAGCCGGCCAGCCATGGCGCGTTTTGGTTGGCCAGTTTTTCGCGTATTCGCGTGAAGTCCGTCTGGGTCTGGAGCAGGCCCGGATGGACGAATGCATCGGCGGGCCGAGGGGAAGAGGCTTGACTGTCGATACTTATCGACAGCGCGCCGAGCAGCACGGCAATTGTGCAGAGGTGCTTGAAAGAAATCATCGTGTGTCCAACTTTATCCGGCGTAGACAGCCGTACGAACAGGGCCACGCTCGGCCCCAGGGATGAAAAGACTGGCGCTTGCATGGAGCCTTTCAGGCGAGTGGATAGGCTTGGACAGCGGTGCGGTGGTGAGCATAGGATCGGTTCGCGAAAGTCGGGCACAGGGCAATCCTGGCAGCGGACTTTCAATAAACCATTCGTAAATTATCAAGGTTTCATCAAGAGGCTTCTTTGTGTCAGGAAAACGTATCCTCATTGTCGAAGACGACGCCGACAGCGCCAGCATTCTCGAAGCCTATCTGCGCCGGGATGGCTATGAGGTGGCCTTGGCCGAAGACGGTCAGCGCGGTCTCGACCTGCACAAGAGCTGGCAGCCCGACCTGATATTGCTCGACGTGATGCTGCCGCGCTTGAGTGGCACCGAGGTGTTGTCCGCCGTGCGCCGCAGCAGTGACACGCCGGTGATCATGGTCACGGCCATGGGCGACGAACCGGAAAAGCTTGGCGCCTTGCGCTACGGCGCAGACGATTATGTGGTCAAGCCCTACAGCCCGCGTGAAGTGGTGGCGAGGGTACAGGCGGTGCTGCGACGCACCGCCGGCAACCAGCCGGTGGCACACCTGTTGCGTCATGAGAACCTGCGGGTGGATCTTGACGCTTTTACCGCAGCCATCGAGCAGGGCGATGCAGCACCGCAATGGCTGGAGCTGACGCCGACGGAATTCAAGCTGCTGGTGACGTTGCTCCAGACCCCGTCCAAGGCCTTCACCCGCGACGAGTTGCTGGAAATCTGCCTGCCGGAAAGCGAAGCCCTGGCCCGTGTCGTCGATACCCATGTGCACAACCTGCGCCGCAAGCTGGAATCCCATGGCATCGCTGGGGTGCTGGTGACGGTGCGTTCCATTGGCTATCGGTTCAGGTAAACACCATGTTGGATAAACCCATGCCGGATAAATCACCGATCAACGACAAACCGCTGTGGCGCTGGATCGGCATGCGCATGAGCCTGCTGGCGATCGGCGCCGTGGTGGTGATCTCGGTGTGCATGTGGCTCAACATCACGTTGTCGGATCGGGATTTTGTGCAGCACCTGCCGCCGGGGCTGCGCGAAGAGCTGCAGCAACTGCGCGCCGACCCAGGACTCAACGAGGCGCGCTTGCGTCAATTGGTGGCCCAGTACTACCCGCTGGACTATTTCCAGCCGGCCATCGCCAATCAGGACTGGCTGGTACTGGTTGGCCTGGTGCTGGCCGCCATCCCCATCATCATTGCCTGTGGCCTGTGGTTTTCGCGGCCCTTGTCCAGTCAGTTTTCGACGATTGCCCAGGGCGCCAGGCGCGTCGCCGGTGGGGATTTCCTGACGCGTCTGCCGGTCCATCGCGATGCACCCGACGAGTTGCAACGGCTGGTCGGCGACTTCAACAGCATGAGCACCCAACTGGAGCGCTATGAGCGTGATGTGCGCGAGTCCAGCGCGGTCATTGCCCACGAACTGCGCACGCCGTTGAATGCCGCCATGGGGCGCGTGCAGGGTATGCTCGACGAGGTGTTTCCCAGCGATGCCGCGCAGTTGGGCATGGTCAAGCGTCAGCTCGATCAGTTGAGCAAACTGGTGGATGATTTGCACCTGCTGTCGATGGCCCGGGCTGGCCGGTTGGTGCTCGAGCGCAGCGATTTTCCCCTGATGGCGCTGGTGGCCGAACGGTTGGCCTGGTTTGAGCCGCAGTTGGATCAGGCCGGTGTTCGCACACAGATTACTATGGCCGATGGGCTGCGCGTGCATGCCGATCGCGATCGCCTCGGGCAGGTCATCAACATTCTGGTTGATAACCTGTTGCGTTATGCGGCAGGCGGCGGTGAGTTGAATATCATGGCGTGCCAGGTTCAAGACCTGATCGTGATTGAAATCGGCGATCGCGGCCCGGGTATCGAGGCACAGCACCTGGACAGCGTATTTGATCGCTTCTGGCGGGCGGAACGCTCCCGGGCGCGTTACTCGGGCGGCAGCGGGCTGGGCTTGTCCATCGCCAGGGCAATCTGCCAGGCCCATGGCGGCGCCTTGACCGCCAGCAACCTGGCCGAGGGTGGCACGCTGATCAGGGCGCAGTTTCCGGTGTAGGGGCGGCGTAGGCGTCCAGTGCGAGGCGTGCATGCAGGTCGTCGGGTGTGGCGGGGCGGATGTACCGGTCCATCTTTGCAGGCAAATGTTTGTCGTTTGAAGTTGGCAACTTCACTCGTCCGGCAGGTGCAGTTGCACGTCCATTGCGTCGTGAAGACACCTGACGACTTCAACCGCTTTATCGTGCGCTAGCCGGTAAAACACGATATGGCGAGGGTTCTTCACCGTTGCATGGCGTGGGTTTGCGTGTTGGCGCGAATGACTGAGGTGATAGCTTCTAAGCCCCGGTGCAATTTCATCGCGGGCGCGGCTGGCGACGTGATGGGGCGTTTTGGCGAGGGTTTGCAGGGTCGTCAGGATCAGCGTCTGATAGCGCTTACGCGCCGATTCACCGAATTGCATCTGGGAGTGCCGGAGAATATCGACGATATCGCCACGTGCAGCATCGGAAATTCGATAGTGCGGCATGCTCAGGTTTTCCCCCGCGCAGGGCGCGTCGCCTCCAGGCCCAAGCCGTCGAGAAACTGTTCAATATCGACTTCGGCCAGCGGCGTGAAGCGGCCTTGTTCAAGGTCCATCAGGCCCATTGAGGTAGCTTGCCGCAGGGCCTGAAGTTTAGCGGCCTCTTCGGCAACGCGCTGTTCCAGGAGGCGCAAGCCCTCACGCATGACTTCGCTGGCATTCTGATAACGGCCGGATTGAACCAGGTCCTGGATAACCTGTTCGTGGTGCGAGGTGAGGACGACGTTTCGTGTACCCATGGTGAGCTCCGCTGCGGGGCGTATTCGATCGTTGGCATATTATGCCATCGCGACATCTGCATGTAGTGCATTGGCTCGCCATTCGTCTTCTCGCTTGCGATTCGGATAATGAAAGCGAGTGCCAGCCCCAACCATCATCAGCGTAATCACCCTCGGACCGGGTTAACATGAGCCTGAGCTCATGCCCTGCCTGTTCCTGCCCACTCGCCGAGACCCTGCCTATGAGAGACCTGCCGCCGACCGCCACCTTGCGCGCATTTGAAGCCGCCACGCGGCATCCGACCTTTACGGCCGCCGCCCAGGAACTGCATGTGAGCCAGAGCGCGGTCAGCCATCAGCTCAAGCACCTGGAAACGCTGTGGGGGCTGCAGCTGTTTGAACGCGGTCAACCGCTACGCCTCACGGCGGCGGGGGCTACGCTGGCGCCCATCGTGCGCGAATTCTTCATCAGCCTGGAGGCGACCCTGGGCGACCTGCGCGAGCAAAAAGGCCGGGTGCGGCTCAGCGTCAGCACCACCTATTCGTTCGCACTCAAATGGCTGTTGCCGCGCCTGCCGAGCCTGGCCCGTCAGCACCCCGAGCTGCTGGTGTCGCTGGACACCACCGACAAGATCATCCACTTCGCGCAAGGCCAGGCGGATGTCGCGATTCGGCTGGGCAAGGGCAGTTATCCTGGTCTGTACTCGGAGTTTTTGTTCGGCGAGCAGGTGTTTCCGGTGGCCAGCCCCGACTTGTTGCAACGCCTCGGAACCCCGCGTGATCCGGCCGAGTTGTTGCGTTTGCCGCTGCTGACCCGCGATGGCGCCGAACTGGTGCCGAAATGGGAGGCGTGGTTCCAGTCTGTCGGGCTGGCGTTTTCACCGCTCAGGGAAAGTGTCAGGTTCGGCGACAGCAATATGACGGTCGAAGCCGCGTTGCTCGGCCAGGGCGTAGCGTTGGTGCGCAGCGGCCACGTAGAAAACGAAATCAGCGATGGCCGTCTGGTACGGCTGTTCGATGTGCCGTTCCCATCGCCGCTGGCCTACTATTTCGTCTGCCCCAAGGGCATCGAGGCGCAGCCGCACGTCCTCAACTTGCGCCAGTGGTTGATGGGCGAAGCACTGAAAGTGCAACAGGCGGCTCAATAGGGTATGAGTATTCGTTCATGCTGCAATGAGCAAACTTCGCTGTCGTTCCGGTGCCGGGCTGCCTAACATGGCGCATGCCTATTCATCTTGTTTGCCTGGTTCTTTTCGCCGCGCTCCTGCACGCCAGCTGGAACGCGCTGCTGCGTGGCGGTGCCGACCGGCTGTGGTCGATGACGGTAATGTGCATTGCCATCGCCATCACCTGCAGCGTCGCCGCAGCGTTCATGCCAATACCCGCCAGTGAGAGCTGGGGGTATGCGCTGCTGTCAGCATTACTGCATGTGGGCTACAACCTGTTTCTGGTGCGCAGCTATCGAGTCGGTGACCTGGGGCAGGTCTATCCGATTTCGCGTGGGTCATCGCCTGCGCTGATCACCCTGGGGGCCGCCGTGTTTGCCGGCGAGCGCATCGCGCCCGGCCAGTTGCTGGGTATCACGCTGGTCTCCGGCGGGATCATTTCGCTGGCCTTCAAGGGGCGCAGCCTGTCGGTTCCCAGCCTGCCTTATGCGCTGGGCACCGGCTGCTTCATCGCGGCCTACAGCGTCGTCGACGGCATCGGTGCCAGGCTCTCCGGCGCGCCGCTGGCTTACACTGCGTGGATGTGCGCCTTGTGGGGCGTGCTGATGCCGATGGTGTATATCGGCCTGCGCGATGCCCGCAGCTTGTTCAGTGTGCGGCCCGGCCTGTTGACCGCCGCGCTCGGCGGGTTGGTCTCCTTGCTGGCCTATGCAATCGTTATCTACGCCATGAACGAAGCGCCCCTGGGCGCGGTGTCGGCATTGCGCGAAACCAGCGTGCTGTTTGCGCTGTTGATCGGTTACCTGTTTCTCGGCGAGACGCTCACCCTGCGCCGCATCCTGGCCTGTGTCGTGATCGTAGCCGGCATCCTCATCATCGGCTGATACAGCCAACAACGCAGGAGGTCATTCAAATGGACAAGGTCACACAGGCACCCCTGATCCTGATCACCGGAGGCAGTCGCGGCGTGGGTGCAGCCACCGCTCGACTGG
>NZ_CVTX01000107.1:0-79879 GCF_900005715.1 Pseudomonas sp. 34 E 7 | reverse complement strand
TGCCGGCCTTGGCCAGGAACGCGGTGGCCAGGATCGCCGCGCCGGCGTGCAGCAGGCCGCGATCGGCCTCCGGCACCAGCGGGATTTTCAGTGCCAGGTCAGCGAAGTTCAGCGTGCCGGTCACCCCATAGATCATCGCCGCGCCAATCAAAAACAGCGACGACGCCAGCAGGTTGATCGCGATGTAATGCAGCCCCGACGACACTCGGGCGCGGCCGGAACCGTGCAGCATCAGGCCGTAGGAGGCCGCCAGCAACACCTCGAAGAACACGAACAGATTGAACAGGTCGGCGGTGAGGAAGGCACCGTACAGGCCCATCATCTGCACCTGGAACAGCGCATGGAAACTGGTGCCGGCACGGTCCCAGCGGGCCATCGCGAACAACAGCGCGCTGACGCCGATGATCCCGGTCAGCACCAGCATCAGCGCCGACAGTTGATCCACCACCAGCACGATACCGAACGGCACTTGCCAGTTGCCCGGCAGGTACACGCCGATCGAGCCGGGGCCGCCTTGTTGTGTCCAGTACAGCAGCAATACGGCGATGCCCAGGCCGATGATGCTGGAGAACAGATTGATCCTGGCTTTGAGCGGGCGGCGTTTCTCGCCGAGCATCAGCATCAGCGCTGCGGTCAGTAACGGCAGCAGGATCGGCGCAACGATCAGTTGGTTGACCCAATTCATTCCTTGGGCTCCCGGCCGTCCACATGGTCAGTACCGGTCAGGCCGCGGGAGGCCAGCAGCACCACCAGGAACAGCGCGGTCATGGCGAAGCTGATCACGATGGCCGTGAGCACCAGCGCCTGGGGCAGGGGATCGGTGTAGTTGAGCAGGTCTTGCGGCACGCCGTCCTTGATGATCGGCTCCTTGCCGATAAACAGGCTGCCCATGCTGAAAATGAACAGGTTGACCCCGTATGACAACAGGCACAGGCCCATCACCACCTGGAACGTCCGTGGGCGCAGGATCAACCAGACGCCGGAGGCCGCCAGGACCCCAATGGCAATTGCAATGACTTCTTCCATCAGGCGGCAGCTCCTTGTGGGTTGACGACGGCTTTGGGCTGGTTGCTCGGTTTATGCGCGCGCACCGACTGGTGGCCGAGGGCGGTGAGCATCAGCAGGGTCGAGCCGACGACCATGGCGTAGACGCCGACGTCGAAGAACAGCGCGCTGGCCACATGGATATCGCCCAGCACCGGCAAGCTCAAATGCCAGGTATGGGTGGTGAGGAACGGGTAGCCGGCAAACAACGCGCCGAGCCCGGTGAGCGTCGCCGCCAACAGGCCGAAGCCCATCCAGCGCATCGGCCGCAGGCTCATCTGCGCCTCGACCCACTGCGTGCCGGCCACCATGTATTGCAGGATAAACGCCACCGACATCACCAACCCGGCGACAAAACCGCCGCCCGGCTGGTTATGGCCGCGCATGAACAGGTAGAACGACACCACCATCGCGATCGGCAACAGCAGGCGCACCAGCACCGCCGGCACCATCATGAAGCCCAGGGCGGTGTCGCTGGCCTGGCGCGGGTTGACCAGGTCGGTGGCCACGTCCGGCGCCAGCTGGCGCTGTTGCGGCGGCAGTTCCATGCTTTCTTTCGACGGGCGGAAGCGCCGCAGCAGGGCATACACGGTCAGCGCCACGGCGCCGAGCACGGTGATTTCGCCAAGGGTATCGAAGCCGCGGAAGTCCACCAGCATCACGTTCACCACATTGCTGCCGCCGCCCTCGGGCAGGGCGCGACTGAGGTAGAACGAGGAGATATCGTTGGGGGTCTGGCGCGTCAGCATCGCGTAGGACAACAGCGCCATGCCGCCACCCACCACGGTGGACAGCAGGAAGTCGCGCACCCGGCGAATCCGCGCCTTGCGCAGCGTGTTGGGCAGTGGCGACACCTCTTCGATCCGCCGTGGCAGCCAGCGCAGGCCGAGCAGGATCAACACGGTGGTGACCACTTCCACCACCAGTTGCGTCAGGGCCAGGTCCGGCGCCGAGAACCACACGAAGGTAATGCACGTCATCAGGCCGCACACGCTGACCATGGTCAGGGCTGCCAGCCGGTGATACTTGGCTTGCCAGGCGGCGCCCAGCGCGCAGGCAATCGCCAGCACCCACAGGGTGACGAACACGATGGAGCCGGGGATCTTCGGCCGGTCACCCCAGGTCAGGCCACTGTTGAGCATCGGGATCAGGGCGCCGATCACCGCCACGGTCACCAGCAGGAACAATTGGGTTTGCAGGCGCTTGGTGCTGATGCGTTTTTCGATCTTGCGCACCCCGCGCATCATCACCACCAGGCAACGCTCGAAGCCGCGCTTGCCGTTGAAGTAGCCAATCAGCGGCGGGTAGGTGAAACGGCCACGCTTGAGTTGCTTGCGCAGCATCAGGTACAGCACCACACCGCCGGACATCGCCACCAGGCTCATGATCATCGGCGCGTTCCAGCCGTGCCAGATCGCCAGGCTGTATTCAGGCAGCGCGCCGCCCACCACCGGCAAGGCGGCGGCGGCCAGGATCGAGCCGACCATCTGCGCCGGGAAGATACCCACCAGCAGGCAGGCGAACACCAGCAGTTCAACCGGTGCGCGCATCCAGCGTGGCGGTTCGTGGGGGGTGTGCGGCAGGTCGGTGGCCGGTGGGCCGAAGAACACGTCCACGGTGAACCGCAACGCATAGGCCACGCTGAACGTGCCGGCGATGGTCGCGATCACGGGCAGCATGACTTCCACCCATTTTGTCGACGAGATGAATACGGTTTCGGCGAAGAACATCTCTTTGGACAGGAAGCCATTGAGCAACGGCACGCCGGCCATCGAGGCACTGGCCACCATCGCCAGGGTCGCGGTGAACGGGATCAGGCGCACCAGCCCACTGAGCTTGCGGATGTCCCGCGTGCCGCTTTCGTGGTCGATAATGCCCGCCGCCATGAACAGCGAGGCCTTGAAGGTGGCGTGGTTGAGGATATGGAACACTGCCGCGACGGCGGCCAGCGGGCTGTTGAGGCCCAGCAGCAGGGTGATCAGCCCGAGGTGACTGATGGTGGAGTAGGCCAGCAGGCCCTTGAGATCGTTCTGGAACATGGCGCAGTAGGCGCCGAGGAGGAGGGTGAGCGCGCCGGCACCGCCGACGATCCAGAACCACTCTTCGCTGCCGGACAGCGACGGCCACAGGCGGGCCAGCAGGAACACGCCGGCCTTCACCATCGTCGCCGAGTGCAGGTAGGCCGAAACCGGTGTCGGCGCGGCCATGGCGTGGGGCAGCCAGAAGTGGAAGGGGAACTGTGCGCTTTTGCTCAGGGCGCCGATCAGCACCAGGGCCAGCATGACCGGGTACAGCGAATGCGCGCGAATCTGATCGCCCGCCACCAGCACCTGGTCCAGGTCATAGCTGCCGACGATGTGCCCCAGCAGCATCACCCCGGCCAGCAGGCACAAACCCCCTGCGCCGGTGACCATCAGCGCCATGTACGCACCCCGTCGCGCATCGGCGCGGTGGTGCCAGTAACCGATCAACAGGAAGGAAAACAGGCTGGTCAGTTCCCAGAAAAACACGATCTGAATCAGGTTGCCGGAAATCACCAGCCCGAGCATGGCGCCCATGAAGGCCAGGAAAAACGCGAAGAACCGCGGCACCGGATCGTCCGGCGACATGTAGTAACGCGCATACAACGCCACCAGCGTACCGATACCCAGCACCAGCATCGAGAACAGCCAGGCGAAGCCATCCAGGCGCAGCACGAAGTTCAGGCCGAGGCTGGGCAGCCACATGAACTCTTCACGGATGACGCCACCGTGGGCGATCTGGGGGTAGAGCAGGGCGACTTGAACGGTGCCGACCAGAGCCACCAGGCCGGCCAGCAGGGATTCGCTATTACGTGCGTTGTGCGGCAGCAAGGCCGCCAGACAGCTGCCAATGAATGGCAGAAGCAGTAGAACTATCAGGGACATAGGCTTCTAATCTGCGGGAGTTTGGGATGCATCATACGTGCCGCTTTCGCGATCACCAAACGGCAAGATGTGGCAGGATCCTACAAGGTAGGCTGAAATTGCTCATTTGGCATTAGATCGTTCCCACGCTCTGCGTGGGAATGCTTCCTGTGACGCTCTGCGTCACCATGGCGCAGGGCTCAAGTTGCGAGCTTGGACGCGGAGCGTCCGGGGCTGCATTCCCACGCAGAGCGTGGGAACGATCAAGCCACCGCTACATTCGGACCCTACCCTTGCTGTTCCTGTTCCCTTTCATCGCGCAACTCGACGGCTTTTTGTCCGCGTGTCTTCAACTCACTCACAATCACCGCCACCACAATCAACGCCGCGCCTGCCACCGCGATCGGCGGGAAGCGCTCGCCGGCAATCCGCCCGACCACGCCGGCCCACACCGGCTCGCCGGCATAGATCAAGGTGGCGCGGGTCGGCGATACACTCTGCTGCGCCCAGTTCATCGCCACCTGGATCACCGCACTGGTCAAGCCCAAACCCACCGCGCTGAACAGCAGCAACCACGAAAACCCGGGCAGTGCCTCGCCCATCGGCACCACCATCAGGAACGACAACATCGACGCCGTAGCCAGTTGCACCACTGTGACGCGGCGCACATCCACCTGGCCGGCGTAGGCGCTGATCAGGATGATCTCGGCGGCGACTGCCATGGCGCAGATCAGCGTGGCGATTTCACCGGGGCTGAAATTGAAAGAAGCGCCCGCCGGCCCGGTCAAAAGCATCAAGCCGGTAAACGCCAGCATGATGCCAATACTCGGCATCAGCGCCGGGCGCCGTCCCAGTACCAGCCACTGCAATAACGGTACGCACGGCACATACAAGGCGGTGATAAACGCCGATTGGCTGCTCGGAATGCTCTGCAGGCCGATGGTCTGCAAGCCGTAGCCAAACATGATCGACATGCCGATGAAGACCCCGGCCTTCACTTCCAGCAGGGTCAGTTCGCGCAAGGTGTGCACGGTGAAAAAGCCGACCACAATGGCCGCGGCCGCAAAGCGCAGGCCCACGAAAAACATCGGCCCGCTGACGCTCATGGCATGCTGCACCAGCAAGAAGGTGCCGCCCCAGATCATGGTGATGACCACCAGGATGCATTCGGCTTTGCTGAAGCGATTGAAACGCGAAGGGGAGTTCGGGGCAGTCATGGCGGCTCGGTCTTGCAAGGGAAAGGCACGGACCGCACAATGCGCCGCACGCTGGGCAGTATACTGCGCACACCTACCCATTGAGCAATATAGTGCACAAAGAAAATCCACACCGGGCTTCGGTCCTGCAACACGTCAGCCAGAACGTTCGGCGCCTGCGCCATGCCGCCGACCTGAGCCAGACCGCGCTTGCGGAAAAATCCGGGGTCAGTCGGCGCATGCTGGTGGCCATCGAGGCCGGCGAAAAGAACGTCAGCCTGTCCACCCTGGACCGTGTGGCCGAAGCGCTGGAGGTGGCGTTCAGCGATTTGATCCAGGCGCCGGACGCCGGCGACCACAGTCGCATCAACGAACTGGCCTGGGCGGGTGATATCCCCGGCAGCAAAGCCGTGTTGCTGGCCAAGGCCACGGCGCGGCGTGAAGTCGAACTATGGGAGATGCGCCTGGAACCGGGTGATCGCTATCGTCCTGAACCTGATCCGCAAGGCTGGAGCGTGCAGGTCTTTGTGTTCGAAGGCTGTTTGACCCTGACGCTGGATGGCACGAACAAACACATAGCGGCGGGTGAGTTCTTTATGTTTTCCAGCGATCAAACCCACGTCTATTGCAATGATGGCGTCGGGGCTGTTCGGTTTGTTCGCAATGTGGTGATTTGAAGCAACACCGAAAGTTCTGTCGCGATTCTCGGATTAGTCATCGCGACGTCCCAAGTTGGGTGCATTACTTTTTTCCCGAGTTCTCCAAATGGAGAACACTGGAATAAGGGGAGATGCCCATGGCTGTAAGCCCACTTGGTATGACCAGACCGCCTTCGCCGTTAGATAATGATGCGTCATTAATCAATACGCACGCCAGTCCGGTCAAGTCCAACAGTGAGTGCCCGCCACACTGGCGTAGCTGGGAGGCTGAGCATGTGGTCGGCGCAGAAGAAAAGAAACGGGCCACGTTCGCCACACCTTTACGGTATCGCAACTACCGCGAGGATAAAGGCGTCAATCTCCCTCCCGTTGATAGAACCGCCCTGGCCCGAGCCCCATTGTGCTCAAAAAAATCCGCCGATAAATACAACATGCCTCAAGTAGGGCTCGTCTCCGAGGCCGGCTTGGAAACACGCATCGCTCGCTATACGCACAATCAGGTGCTGCCTGATTTCATCTACAATTTTTTTACGCAGGCTGACGACAAAAAGTTCCTCGCTTTCCGGCAACACCCCGAGCAGTTTCCAGTAACGCCGTTCACTTCGCAGGGCGGCATCGTATTGATGCCCAATACGCGATACATAGAAAAATATCCCGAGATTTTTCCAGAGCCCTTGAACTTGAGCGCCCGCACTCGTGATACCGGCGGCTTTGCGCTGGTGGGATACTGGATACCACCTGATCTGTTTGAACATCGCCAGGCGTTTCAAGAGATTTTCAAAAATCCCATGAATACCGGTGAGGGTGTGAATGTGCGCGAACGTGTAGGCGAATATGAAAGACGTACAAACCGCACGTTTTTGGTGAATCCCATCGACGTGAAAAAAGAACACCTTGGCCTGCTTAAATCCTTTAAGGAAGTGAGCATGCGTTCCATCGAGCAGGTTTACGGTTATCAGCCGGGCAAGGACACTGTGCAAATATATTTGCACAGCCCGATCTACGGAGACTCAACCGCCGGCCTGCATATTCATGTGCGGGTGAATCAGCGGCTTCCGGCAGGTGAGGCCGACGCCGGCAGTATTGCACTGGATAAAATTATTGACGTGCTGGAGGACAAGGCGTTTGGCAGCGGCACTATCAAGGGCAAGGTGTTGGAGATGATGCCTAAAACGCGCTCGGGACTTTGGGTGTCGTTTAATTCGGCTTCGAATAAAAAGCAGTTTGAAGGGATTCCTGTTACCTATGTTTCCAATCCATGGAAGCAACCTTGAAAAAGTAAATACAGCATGGGTCGGGTCAGTAATTGAATGCTGTGCTGATATTGGAATCCCCTTCGCCGACTTTGAGTGGGTGAAGCGATCGTTAGAGTGTGTCTATTTTATGCAGAGGTCATGGCTATGTTAGTTTCTTCCACGTCACCGTCATTGGTTCCTTATACCTCGACGACCGCGCCTTCGAGTACATCAACAACCAACACCGATACAGAGCGCGCTCGCGGGACGATGCCGAAGGCGCCCGTCAACCTCTCGGGTGGAGTGCCCGTGGAGCGCAGCAGTAATGGGATTTTATTCACGCGTGATGCCCAGTTTATCGAACATGATAATGAGCTATATCGCGTAAAAAACCCTTACTACACCAATTACGTCGCCGCTGAAGAAGTGGTAATGGGTAATCTGTTCTCGATGACCGGCTTGGGCGCGCCCAAGATGATGCTTTGCAATGGTTGTGAAGGTTTTTTTGACTTTAATAAAGCCACCAGAGGGGACTTTTCCGCGAATGCGGACTTGTCAAAATTTGCGTGTGTTGCGTCCAAGGTCGAGCCGAGCTTCAAGGACCTCGGTACATTCCTGTTAGATACCAAGGTGATGCCAGAGTTACTCAAGGCCGAAGGTGAAAAGTCGCTCGTCAGCGCGCCAGCCGTCAAGAAAGTCATCGATTCTTATCATGCGCTCGTTCAGTCCTATAACAAAGCGGACAGCCGTCTTGAAGATATTTATCAAGCTTTTCCTGACGGCCAGCATCGGCAGGCGCCGGGCGTGCTGGATAAAGTAAAGGCTGAAAACCTGATCAAGTTTTCGGTGCTGGAAAAACTCAATGACTTGTTGCCGCCAGAACTCAAGCAGGAACAGCAGCAGCACTACTTTGCCTCGCGGTTGATTAATAACTGGGATTACCTGAATTTTTCATTTTGCAATTTTGGTTATTTTCAACCCGACACGGCCAAAGACCAATACAGGGGTATGACCGTTGATTTTGGCGGGAGCGGGACGTTGGGATTTGGCGGGCTTTCCAAGGCGGAGAGCTTTGAACGTGCAACCCAGGGCGCGCGCCCGGAAAATCCGTTGCAATCGACCAGCTTGTTCGAGCGTAAGGATTCCACCTTCTCCAGCGATTTTCCGCCCTCGCTGACGGGCATCAGCACCATCCCGCGCAGCAGGCCGCTTCTTTCCACCATCAAGGATATGGTCAAGACCGAAAACGATATCTATGAGGCCAAAAATATCCAGAGCCACGAAAAGGCGCTCGGGCCTGCTCTTGAAGTCGCCTATAGATTATCGGTATTGCCCGAGCCCGCACTCCAGCAATTTTTTACCGAAAACTGGGTGGCGGGCGGTCAGGACTTCCCGTACCGCGACAAGAGCCCGGAACACAATGTCGACACACAACAAATGACCACGATCATGGCCGACAGGAAGAACGCCTTTATCGATCAATTCGGGCGGCGAAATATTGAACGCTGGGAAGCCAATAACCCTGAGCGCGCAGCACAGGCGAGGGCTGAGGTGGAGCATGCTGTCAATAGCGTGGTCGAGGGCAAGTATGAGGTCAGGCCACTTGGCGCTGGTAGCCAGACCATCTGACGCGGCGTGTTGCAGGCTTTCCATAAAAACGCCGCTCGGTTCAGCTGTTGGTAGCGCAACAGCAATTGAACATTTTGCTGCCCGGAGATCGCGAAAAACAGCGCTTGTTTCTACAGCCTGTTGATTTTTATGGTGATTTATAAACGGCACGACTCCTGCAAAGGCTCCGTTATTCATTCGGAGCCTGGAGTCGGCCCATGTCAGCCCACCCTCAACATTCAGCCCATATCATCCGCTCGGACGCGGAAGCCATCGAGGTCGCCACGCGGCTGGCGGCGCGGTTTGCCCTGGAGGCCAGCGAGCGCGACCGTGAGCGGCGCCTGCCGGTGGCGGAACTCGACGAGTTCTCTGCCAGCGGCCTGTGGGGCATCACCATTCCTAAAGCCTACGGCGGCGCCGAGGTTTCGTATGTGACCGTGGCCGAGGTGATCAAGCTGATCTCCGCCGCCGACCCGTCACTGGGGCAGATTCCGCAGAACCATCTCGGCGTGGTGGATATCCTCCTGCAAACCGGCACCGAGGAGCAGAAGCGCCACTACTTCGGCAAGGTGCTGGCGGGCTATCGCTTCGGCAATGCCTTTTCCGAAGCCAAGAGCAAAAACGCCGGCACGTTCGACACGCAGATCCGCGTCGACGGCGACTTCGCCCGCGTTGACGGCGAGAAGTTCTACTGCACCGGCGCGTTGTTTGCGCACATCGTGCCGACCGTCGGCAACAACGAGCACGGGCAGGCGCTGATTGCCTTTATCGAACGCGATGCGCCCGGCCTTACGGTGATTGACAGCTGGGACGGCTTCGGCCAACGCACCACCGCCAGTGGTGGCGTGACCCTCGACGGTGTGAGCGTGCCCTTGAGTGCGGTCATCCCCGCACACCTGGCGTTTGATCAACCCACCGCCGACGGCCCGATCTCACAGATTATCCAGGCCGCAGTCGATACCGGCATTGCGCTGGGCGCGCTGGAGCAGGCGAAGATTCACGCCCGCCAGGCACGGCCCTGGATCGACAGCCAGCAGGATCACGGCTGGCAAGACCCATTCACCATTGCCGCCATTGGCGACCTGGCGTGGCGTGTGCACGGCACCGAAGCGATTCTCGCCAAGGCGGGCAGGGCGGTCGACCTGGCCCTCGCCGAACCGACTGAAGACACCGTCGCCAACGCCTCGCTGATCGTCGCCCAGGCCAAGGTGCTGTCCGCCGAAACGGCCTTGCTCGCCAGCAGCAAACTCTTCGAGCTGGCCGGCACCCGCTCGGTCACCGGCAAGCACAACCTCGACCGCTTCTGGCGTAACGCGCGCACCCACACCTTGCACGACCCGGCGCGCTGGAAATACCACCTGATCGGCAACTTCGTGCTCAACGGCGTGAAGCCTGCACGCCATGCCTGGAACTGAGGAAGCTGACCCGATGACCTTACTGAGCCACACACTGAACCACGCACGCCAACTGCTGGAAACCACCCGCCGCTTTGTCGAGCGCAGCGACGACCCTTACGTGATCAGCCGCTTCGGCGATTTACAGATTCGTGTCGATGTGGCTGCGGCCCTGTTCGAGCGCGCCGAAACCGACCCGAGCCCGGTGGCTGTCACCGAGGCACAGATCGCCGCCGCCGAAGCCCTTATCGCCGCCAGCAATGCGCAGTTCGAATTGACCGGCCACCGCACCGCGCTGCCGTCGCCGCTCGATGACCCGCTGCGCGTGAAATACCGGATCGTCGGCAACTACCACCTCAACGGAGTGCTTTGATGTCTCGCGAAATTCGCCTGAATGCCTTCGACATGAACTGTGTCGGCCACCAGTCGCCCGGTTTGTGGGCGCACCCCCGGGACCGTTCCTGGCAGTACAAGGACCTGGAATACTGGACGGACCTGGCGAAGATCCTCGAGCGCGGCAAATTCGACGGGCTGTTCATCGCCGATGTGCTGGGCATCTACGACGTCTACAACGGCAATGGCGACGCGGCGATCCGCCAGGCGACGCAAGTGCCGGTCAATGATCCGCTGTCGCTGATCGCACCGATGGCCCTGGTCACCGAGCACCTGGGGTTCGGCCTGACGGCGTCGCTGTCGTTCGAGCATCCGTACCCGTTCGCGCGCAGGCTCTCGACCCTCGACCACCTGACCAAGGGCCGGGTCGGTTGGAACATTGTCACCTCCTATCTGGAAAGCGGTGCCAGGAACCTTGGGCAAAAAGCCCAGACCGAACACGATGCACGCTATGACTATGCCGAGGAATACCTGCAGGTTTGCTACAAACTCTGGGAAGGCAGCTGGGAAGAGGGTGCGGTAGTGCGCGACCGCGAGCGCCGGGTGTTCAGCGACCCGCGCAAGATCCACGAGATTCGTCATGAGGGCAAACACTTCCAGGTGCCCGGCATCCACCTGTGCGAACCCTCGCCGCAGCGCACGCCGGTGCTGTACCAGGCCGGCGCCTCCAGCCGTGGCAAGCAATTCGCCGCCGAACAGGCCGAGTGCGTGTTCGTGGCCGCGCCGTCCAAGGTGCTGCTGAAAAAGACCGTCGCCGATATTCGCCGGCGTGCGGCCGAGGCGGGGCGCGATCCGCGCAAAATCCTGATTTTCAACCTGCAGACGGTGATCGTCGGCGAGACCGACGCGCAGGCCAAGGCCAAGTTCGATGACTATAAGTCCTATGTCAGCTACGAAGGCGCGATGGCGCTGATCTCCGGCTGGACCGGTATCGATTTCAGCCAGTTCAAACCCGACGAGCCGCTCAAGCATGTGCACACCAACGCCATCCAGTCGGCGGTGGAAGCCTTTTCCACGGCCGATCCCGACAAGGTCTGGACGCCGAATGAACTGGCCAACTGGGTTGGCATCGGCGGCTTCGGCCCGCTGTTTGTCGGCGGCCCGCAGACGGTGGCGGACCTGCTGCAGGAGTGGGTCGAAGAGACCGATGTGGACGGCTTCAACCTGGCGTATGCGCTGACCCACGAGACCTTTGTCGACGCCGTGGAGTGGCTGGTGCCGGAGCTGCAGAAGCGTGGCGTGTACAAGACCGAATACGCCCAGGGCACGTTGCGCGAGAAGCTGTTTGGCGAGGGCCCGAGATTGGGCGCCAATCACCCTGGCGCCGGCTACCGCGACCTGTCCGGTTCACACAAAACCCCTGTGGGAGGGGGCTTGCTCCCGATAGCGGTGGGTCAGTCAACAGGGGTTTAACTGACACACCGCCATCGGGGGCAAGCCCCTCCCACATTTGCCCTGTGTCGTTTTGAACATTTCAGCCAGCGGACCACCGCACGCTCAAACATCCAATAGGAGTCATCCCTATGAGCGTGCCCGAACCCAAAGCCGCCCTGGAACGCCTGCACCACTGGGCGCAGCTCACACCCTTGCAGGTCGCCCTGCGCCACAAACGCCAGGGCCAATGGCATGCCTGGCGCTGGATCGATGTGTTGCGTGACGTCGAACGCGCGACTGATGGCTTGCGCCAGCAAGGCTTCAGCGAACAGTCGCGGCTGGCGCTCAGCGGCGCATTTGAGCCGAACCTGCTGTTGCTGGCGCTGGCCGCCCAATCCGTGGGCGGGCAGGTGCTGACGCTGGCCGATAATCTGGAGCCGCCAGCCCTGGAGCAACAGCTCTGGCGCCTCCATCCCAGCCACGCCTGCGTCCAGGGTCGGCAAGCCGATTGGGCATTCACCCAGCGCGTGGACTTCGCTCAACTGCTCGGCCCGTCCGACCCGGCGCAACGCCTGCAACGCTGGTGGCAGCCCGGCGCTGAAACCGTGTTGTGGAGCGAGGAGGGCACCCAGTGGCAAGGCGGTCTCGCCGTGGTGCTGGAGCAATGGCTCAACAGCGGCCACGGCCTGGCGTTTCCGGAGACCCTGGCCTCGGCGCGACGCGACCGCAGCGAAGTCGCCCCCACCGGCCTGCTGCTGTCACCCGAGCGTTTGCAGCACCTGGCCGACGAGATCGAAAGCCGCCTCGCCGCCCACGGCACCTGGCGCCGACGCCTGTGTGAATGGGCCATCGCCCATCCACAGGGCGGTCTGCGCCGGTTGCTGAAAAACCGTGTGCGCAAACTGCTCGGGTTTCAGCGCCTGGGCTATATCTGGCAGCCGCTTAAAACCACCGCCGAGCCCACCTGGCTGGCCGAATTAAAACGGGACATTGCATGAGCCAGGCCATTTTGCAGGTGCGCGATATTTCGCTGTCGTTCAAGGGCGTCAAGGCGATCAATGCGCTGTCGTTCGAGGTGCAGCGCGGCGAGATCTGCGCGCTGATCGGCCCCAACGGCGCGGGCAAGAGTTCGTTGCTCAATGTGCTCAACGGTGTCTACCGTTTCGATGCCGGTGAGATTGTGTTCGAGGCGCAACACTTGCAGCGGATCGACCCGCTGGGCGCCGCCCGCAGAGGCATCGGCCGTACGTTCCAGAACAATGCGCTGTTCAAGAAAATGAGCGTGCTCGACAACGTCCTCACCGGCCTGTCGCGGCATATGCGCACCCACCTGATCGAACAGGCCCTCGGCCTGCCCCGCGCGCGGCGTGAAGCCGAGGCGTTTCGCCTGCGCGGGCAGGGCATCCTTGAGTTTCTTGAGCTGCAAGCCCATCGCGATGTGCTGGTGGGCAACCTGTCCTATGGCCTGCAAAAGCGCGTGGAGTTGGGCCGTGCGCTGATCGCCGGGCCCAGCCTGTTGCTGCTCGACGAACCCATGGCCGGCATGAACGCCGAAGAGAAACAGGACATGGCGCGCTTCGTCGCCGACGTGAATCGCGACCTGGGTACCACCGTGGTGTTGATCGAACACGACATGGGCGTGGTCATGGGCCTGTCCGACCATGTGGTGGTGCTCGACTACGGGCGCAAAGTCGGCGACGGCACGCCGGCCCAGGTACAGGCCAACCCCGACGTGATCGCGGCCTATCTGGGAGCGGTGCATTGATGATCTCTTTCTTCGAAACCCTGCTTGGCGGTTTGCTCGCCGGCACCCTGTACTCGCTGGTCGCCATCGGCTTCGTGCTGATCTACAAGGCCAGCGGCGTGTTCAATTTTGCCCAGGGCGCGATGCTGCTGTTTGCCGCGCTGACCTTCGTCAGCCTGCACGACCAGGGCGTGCCGTTTGCCCTGGCGCTGCTGCTGACGGTGGTGGTGATGAGCGTCGGCGCCTTGCTCATCGAGCGGCTGGTCCTGCGCCCGCTGGTGAACCGCTCGCAGATCACCCTGTTCATGGCCACGCTGGGCCTGTCGTTCATCATCGAAGGCCTGGCCCAGGGCCTGATGGGCTCGCAGGTCCGTGCGCTGGACCTGGGCATCGACGACGTGCCGCTGTTTGTCGGCCCGCTGATGCTCAGCCAGTTCGACCTGATCGCTGCGGCGGCTGCGGTGGTGCTGGTGAGCATCCTCGCGCTGCTGTTCAACAAGACCCGCATCGGTGTGTCGCTGCGCGCGGTGGCGGATGACACCACGGCGGCGCTGTCCATCGGCATCAACCTCAATCGGATCTGGCAGATCGTCTGGGCGGCGGCCGGCATCGTCGGGTTGGTCGCCGGGCTGTTGTGGGGCGCGCGCCAGGGGGTGCAGTTCTCGTTATCGCTGGTGGTGCTCAAGGCCTTGCCGGTGTTGATTATCGGCGGCTTCACCTCGATAGGCGGGGCGATTGTCGGCGGGCTGATCGTCGGTGCCGCCGAGAACCTCGCCGAGGTGTACATCGGCCCGTTGATCGGCGGCGGTATCACGCCGTGGTTCGCCTATGTATTGGCGTTGGCCTTCCTGTATATCCGTCCCGCCGGCCTGTTCGGCGAGCGTGCCATCGAGCGAGTCTGAAACCATGTCGATTCCCATTGTTCAAACCGCGCCGCTCTTGCTGGTACAGCGCCGCGTTCCCTGGGGCCTGCTCGGTCTGCTGGCCCTGGCCTTTGTCGTGGTGCCGCTGTGGAGCAACGACTATTGGCTCAATGCGATCCTGATCCCCTTTCTGGTGCTGTCCCTGGCCGGGTTGGGCTTGAACCTGCTGACCGGCTACACCGGGCAAACGTCGGTGGGCGCGGCGGGCTTCATGGCGGTGGGCGCGTTCGCCACCTACGGGTTTTTGCTGCGCCTGCCCGAGCTGGGCTTGCCGGTGGCGCTGCTGGGCGGCGGGATTATCAGCGCCTTGGTGGGCCTGTTGTTCGGCCTGCCCAGTTCGCGGATCAAGGGCTTCTACCTGATGGTCACGACGTTGGCGGCGCAGTTCTTTCTCGAGTGGCTGTTCGTCAAGTTCCCCTGGTTCTATAACTATGGTTCGTCCGGGACCCTCTCCGCACCGCAGCTGACGCTGTTGGGTCACGACCTCAATACGCCGTTGGGCCGCTACTGGCTGACCCTGGTCACGGTGCTGCTGTTGACCTGGACCGCCGTCAACCTGGTGCGCAGCCAGGTCGGGCGCAACTGGATGGCGATCCGCGACATGGACACCGCCGCCGCCGTGGTCGGCATCCCGGTGGCGCGCTACAAGCGCCTGGCGTTCGCGGTCAGCTCGTTCTACTTAGGCATTGCCGGTGCGTTGTGGGCGTTCGCCTACCTGGGCACGGCCAGCGCCAGCAGCTTCGATATCAACCGCTCATTCCAGATCCTGTTCATCATCATTATCGGGGGCATGGGCAGCATTGCCGGCAACTTCGTGGGTGCGGCCTTCATCAGCCTGCTGCCGATCCTGCTCAGCCACGCCGGGCAGGCGCTGTTCGGCGGATCGGTCGATGCGGGGCAGTTGCAGAACCTGCAGAAAATCATTTTTGGCGTGTTGATCATCGTGTTCCTGATCAAGGAACCCGAGGGCTTGATTCGCCTGTTGCACACCCTGCGTGACCGTCTGCGGCAGTGGCCGCTGCGTTTCTAACCTTTGCTCAAGAGAACTTCCATGCCTGCATCCTTGAAACGTTCCCTGCTCGGCACCGCGTTCGCGCTGGTCGCCCTGGCCGGTGCTGTGCCCCAGGTCGTGGCCTCGCCCGACCAGCAATTTATTCCCCTGGCGACCTACCGGGTCGGCGCCTATGCCTCCAGCGGCGTGCAGGTGTGGGCCGGGATGATCGACTACCTGCGCTATATCAATGAAGTCGAGGGCGGCATCAATGGCGTGAAGCTGGTCTGGCAGGAGTGCGAGACCGAGTGGACCGCGGAGAAGGGCATCGAATGCTACGAGCGCTTCAAAAATGGCCTGGATGGCGCGCCGGTCGCGGTCTACCAGCCCAACGGCGCGCCGGCCGCCTATGCACTGAGTGAACGGGCGGAAGTGGACAAGATTCCGCTGATCACCCTCGGTTACGGTCGCACCGAAGCCACCGACGGCACGGTGTTTCCCTACAACTTCCCGGTGATGCTGACTTTCTACAGCGAGGCCTCGACCCTGGTGAACTACATTGCCGAGCGCGAAGGCGGCTTCGACAAACTCAAGGGCAAGAAGATCGCCACGGTCTATCACGACTCGGCCTACGGACGCGAAACCCTCGGCCCGTTGAAGCTGCTCGCCGACAAGTACGGCTTCGAGAATATCCAGATTCCGGTGGCCGACCCTGGCAACGAGCAGTCGGCGCAGTGGCGCCAGGTACGCCAGGCCAATCCGGACTGGGTATTCCTGCGCACCTGGGGCGTGTCCACCCCGGTGGCGGTGAAGACGGCGGCGCGCTTCGGCTTCCCGGTGGACCATATCATCGGCGATATCTGGGCCAGTTCCAGCGAAGACGTGCTGCCGGCCGGTGCTGCCGCCAAAGGCTACCTGGCGCTCACCCCCTACCCGGCAGGCAGCGACTTCGAGATCCACAAGCGTCTCAAACAGTCGGTCCTCGACAAGGGCCACAGCGACCTCAAGGACCTGAAGAATTTCGGCAGCGTCTACTACAACTCGGGCCTGGTGAACGCCGCCGTGGCCGTGGAGGCGATTCGCACGGCCCAGGCCAAGTTTGGCAAGCGCCCGCTCAATGGCGAAGAGGGGCGCTGGGGTCTCGAACATCTGAACATTGATGATGCGCGCCTCAAGGACATGGGCTACCTGGGCCTGATGCAAAACCTCAAGCTGTCGTGCCGCGACCATGAAGGCGGCGGTTCGGCGCGAGTGCAGCAGTGGGACGGTGCCAACTGGACACTGATCAGCGACTGGATCGCCGCCGACCGGGCGTTGTTGCGGCCGCTGATCGATGAAAAATCCGCCGCGTTCGCCAAGGAAAAGCACCTGACGCCGCGCACCTGCAGCGGGGATGAATAAACCATGAGCCAGCCTGCCACTGAGCCCGGGCGCCCGGCGCTGCTGACGGTCGACGATATCGAAGTGATCTATGACGGGGCGATCCTGGCGGTGGCCGGGGTGTCGCTGAGTGTGCCCAAGGGCGCAATCGTTGCGTTGCTCGGCGCCAATGGCGCGGGCAAAAGCACCACCCTCAAGGCCATTTCCGGGCTGGTGCGGGCCGAGCGCGCCGAAGTCAGCCGTGGCCGGATCGACTACGCAGGCCTGAACCTGGCGGGCGTTGAGCCCAGCCAACGGGTACGCCGGGGCATGGTGCATGTGCTCGAAGGCCGGCATGTGTTCGGCCAGCTCACGGTGGAAGACAACCTGCGCAGCGGCGGCTTTGTACGGCGCCTGAGCCGCCGGGAACTGGCCGAGGATCTGGAGCGCATCTACACCTGGTTCCCCAGGCTCAAGACCAAGCGTCACACCCGCGCCGGCCTGACCTCCGGTGGCGAGCAGCAAATGGTCGCCATTGGCCGGGCGTTGATGACCCGTCCGACCCTGGTGCTGCTCGACGAGCCGTCGATGGGCCTGGCGCCGATGATCGTGCAGGAGATTTTCGCGATCATCGCGCAGCTCAACCGCGAGCAACAGGTCAGCTTTTTGATCGCCGAACAGAATATCAATGTCGCGCTCACCTATGCGTCCCGGGGCTACGTGCTGGATACTGGGCGAGTGGTGTTGAGTGGCAGCGCCGCCGAGCTGCTGGGACGGGGTGACTTGCATGACATTTATCTGGGCAAACAGTAAGGGCGAAGGTGCATGAGTGAATCGATCCGCAACGCTGATGTATTGATCATCGGCGGCGGCCTGAGCGGCACGATGCTGGCGGTGCAACTGCTGCGCCTGCCGGGCAGGCGGCGCCTGCTGGTGATCGAACCGCGGGCGCAACTGGGGCGCGGCGAGGCCTACAGTGCGGTCGAACTGGGTCACACCCTGAACGGCAATGCGGCGCGCATGAGTGTCGACCCGGACAATGCCGATGACCTGACCCAATGGCTCACCGACTACATCGGCGCCGGAGGGTGGCCGGAGTCGGCGCAACAGCCGGTGCCCATCAGCGAACTGTTCCCGCCACGGGGCATTTTTGGCCTGTACGCGCAGCAGCGCCTGGCGCAGGCCAGAGCGCTGTCCGCATCCACCGTCGAGCATATCCGTGCAGAGGCGGTCGACGTGCACATCGACGCGGCCGGCGTCCTGTTGACCCTGGATAACGGCGAACGCCTGCGGGGCGCCTTTGCCGTATTGGCCACCGGCATGTTCCCGGCGGCGCGTACGCCGCAGACCGAATCCAGCGGCGTGAACGCGGCGGCGCTGGACCCCTGGGATGTACAGGCCATGACCCGGCTCGACCCGCAATCAAGCGTGCTGATCATCGGCTCCGGGCTGACCATGGTGGATGCCGTGGTCTCCCTGGAACAAGCAGGGCATCGCGGGCCGATCGAGGTGTTCTCGCGCCATGGCCTGTTGCCCCATGTGCGCCGCCAGCCGCCGGGCTGGGACGATTTTCTCGGTGCCGATCACACGCTGCGCAGCCCTCGGCAACTGTTGCGTGAAGTGCGGCGCCAATGCCGCAGGGCGCTCGATCAGGGCGTGGATTGGCAGGCGCCCCTGGACACGGTTCGGGTGCATATCGCCCGGTTGTGGAGCCAGGCGAGCGAACGCGAGAAGCGTCAGTTCGTGCGGCATGTGCGGCCGTGGTGGGAGAGTCATCACCACCGTTCGCCGCCGTTGAGTGCGCAGTTGGTGGAGCGGTTGCACGCGCAGGGGCGGTTGCGGATTCACGCCGCGTCGTTCAAGGGGCTGGAACCTTCGGCCAGCGGCGTAACCATTGGCGTGCGTTATCGTGGCGAGCAGAACCTCACCCCGGTATCCGGCGCGGCGCTGATCAACTCCAGCGGCATCGAATACGACTGGCGCCGCGTAGCTCGGCCGTTGCCGCAACAATTGCTCAAGCGTGGGTTGGTCCAGCCTGGGCCGTTGGCGCTGGGGATTGCGGCGGACACTTCAGGCGCGGTGCTGGATGCCCAGGGCCAGGTGAGTGGGCGGCTGTTCGCCATGGGCCCGCCGCTGCGCGGGATGTGGTGGGAGAGTACGGCGGTGACGGATGTGGCGATCCAGGCCAAGGCGCTGGCCGCCAGGCTCACACACATTTAAATGTGGGAGGGGGGCGGGCTCTGATGCCAGTGTAGGAGCGAGCTTGCTCGCGAAAAACATCAACGATAACGCGTGCTTCCTGAATGAACGCGGTGCCTGTGAGTTTTTCGCGAGCAAGCTCGCTCCTACAGACTGGCATCAGAGCCTGCCCCCTCCCACATTTGGATCTGCATTTATTTTGAAATTTTCACCAGTCCGGGCTTGAGGCCAAACACTTCAACGCCCTGGGGCGTCGATTGCCCGGTTGTCACCTTCACCCGTTCCACCGGCTGGTCCATCGCCGCACGGTACTCGACGATGTTGTCCGCCTGGATCGCCTCGCTTGGCACCACAATCGCCTGCGCATTGTTGTACGTCACAATGGTCAACCGCGCGCTCATTCCCAGGCGCACT
This sequence comes from Pseudomonas sp. 34 E 7, assembly GCF_900005715.1. Taxonomy (NCBI): domain Bacteria; kingdom Pseudomonadati; phylum Pseudomonadota; class Gammaproteobacteria; order Pseudomonadales; family Pseudomonadaceae; genus Pseudomonas; species Pseudomonas sp. 34 E 7. The sequence continues at coordinate 60,461 of NZ_CVTX01000107.1, read as the reverse complement.
TGCTGCAATTGCTGCGCCGTGAGGCTGGGGATCGACAACGTTACCGGAAATTGCGCGCTGCCCTGGCTGTCATTGGCGATTGCCAGGCCGCTGACCACGCTCACCGAACCGGTCAGCCGCTCGCCGTCAAAACCATCCCCCATCACCTCCACCGCCTGGCCCTGGTGCAGTTGATTGATGTCCAGTTCGGAGACCTTGGCGACGATTTTCAAGCGTTCGATATTGGCCAGGCCAAACAACACCTGGCCTTGGCTGACCTTGCTGCCGGCTTGTACCGGTGCGTTGTTGCTGGCGCCGCTTGGGGAGGCCGTGCTGTTGCCGGGTGCGGGCACGACGATGCCGGAGAAGGGCGCCTTGACCTCCTTGCCCTCGAGCAGCTTGTGCAGGGCGTCGTATTTGACCGTGGCGTTGGTCAGCTCCATATCGGCGATCTGCCGGTATTCGCCCTTGCCCTGTTCCAGCGCCTGTTGCAGTTCACTGCGCGCCGCTGCCAGGTCCAGTTGCTGCTGCTGGGTCTGTTGCTTGAGGTCGTCGAGTTCGTTGCGCGGAATGATGCCGCGCTTGAACAGGTTTTCGCTTTCGGTGAGCTTGCGCCGGGTGTTGCCGGCGTTCATTTCTGCGGTGCGCAGGCTGCGCCGGGCGCGGCTGACGGCGGCGCTGCTGTCCCAGTCCTGCATTTCCTGTACGGTACGTCGCGCCTTGAGCTGGGCCGAGAGGGCGTCGCGCAGTTGCACTTCGAGGGTGGCCGGGTCCATGCGCAACAGCACCTGGCCGGCCTCGACGCGCTGGCCTTGCTCCACCAGATTGACCAGTACATTGCCGTCGAACGGTGCGGTGAGGGTGACGGTGGTGTCGGGCTCGATCTTGCCCACCAGGCCGATCTGATGCACCAGCGGGTCGGGCTTCACCGCCAGCCACTGGTCACCGGTGGCGGCCGGACTTTCGGCCGAGGGGCGCAGGGCCAGCCCGACGCCTGCCACCAGCAGGATCAATACCGCGCCCAGCAGGCGTTTGCGATTAGTAGTCATTGAGGGCGATTTCCCAACTTTCCAGGGTCATGCCCAGCGTCAAGTCCAGCTGGGTCTGAGCGTTCAAATAAGCGATCAGCGCGTTGAGCCGCGCGTTTTCGGCGTTGCGCAGGTCAGTTTCGAAACTCAGCACCTGGAAGTTGGTGGAGCGCCCGGCGCTGAGTTTTTCCCGTTCAATCTCGATCTTGCGCCGCGACAGGTCCACGGCGCGCTGGGCGATCTCGTACTGGCGCCAGCGGGTGCCAAGGTCGCGCACCACATCGTTGACGCTGCGCTCGAGTTCCTGGCGGGCGTCGGTGATACGGATTTCCTGGTCCTCGACATCCACCCGGGCTCTGACTTCGGCCTGGCGCGTGCTGATATCGCCGATGGGGATCTGCACCTGCACGCCGGCGTAGCTGTCCCAGTTGCGGTTATGGGTGCGGCCATTATCGCTGTCGTTGGCGTCGCGCACCTGGTTCGCGCCCGCCACCAGGTCCACTTGCCAGCGTCCCGAATCCTTGGCGATCACCAGATTGAGGTCGGCCCGCTGGCTGCCGAGCAGGGCCGCAAGGTATTCCGGTTGCTGGGTTTGCGCGAGGTTGAACGCCTGGCGCTTGTCGATTTCCATGGGCCGGGCTTCCAGCGCTTCGGTGGCGCGAATCGGTGTGGACAGGTCCAGGGCCAGCAGGCGCAGCAGGGCCAGGCGACTGGTATCGAGCTGGTTCTGCGCTTCCTCCACGCCCAATTGCTGGGTGGCGATGTCGGCTTCGGTCTGCACGATCTCGAATTCGGCCATGCGCCCGGCACTGATCAACGCCTTGTTCACCTCCAGCAAGGTGTTGGAGCGCTTGAGCGCGTCCTGCACGATCACCTGCTGCTCCTGGGCCCGCAGCAACTCGCGGTAGGTGGCGATGATCTGGCTGATGGTTTGTGCCACGGTGGCCTTGAGGTTGAGACGGTTGGCCTGTTCCGCCAGGCGCGACAGGCGCAGCGGCGCGGTAGTGGCGTCCCAGCCGGCGCCACGCATCAGCGGCTGGATGATGGCCAGGTCAAGGCCGTCGCTGCGGTAACGGCCGGCACGGTCGGCGTTGTTCAGTTGCTGGGTCCAGGCCATGCTCAGGCGGGTGCCGTATTCGCCGAGCAGGCTGGTGGACGGCGCCAGGTTGGCGTTGCGCGCGCTGTCCTGGGAACCGCGTGTGCCCCGGTAGTAACTGTTGAGGGTGAGCTTGGGGTTGAACACGTCTTCGGCGACCCGCAGGTCGAACTTCTGCGCGACCCGCTGCAGGTAGGCGCTGCGGATCGCCGGGTTGTTGCGCAGGCCCAGGTACACGGCGTCGCCCAGGGTCAGGGTGGTCACCTGGGCGTTCAGCGACACGCCGCGATCATAGCCGCTGCGGGTGGTGCTGGGCGCCGAGGGTTTGATCACCACCTCGGCGGCCCCGGCGGGCAGGCTGAGCAGCGCCAGCAGCAGTAACCATTTACTCATCGCGCAAGGCCTCCACCGGCTGCAGGCGTGAGGCCGAGACCGCCGGGTAGATGCCAAAGAACAACCCCACCAGCAATGTGCTGCCCACGCCCAGGGGCAGGGCGGCCACCGCCAGGGCAAACACCCAGCCCGACAGCCAGGCGTAGAACCAGGCGGCGGTCATGCCGAGTACCGCGCCGCACAGCGCGCCGACGGCGGTCAAGGTGACGGCTTCGAGCAGGAAGAGGTTGCGGATATCCCGTTGCCGAGCGCCCAGGGCCATGCGAATGCCGATCTCGCGACGGCGCTCGGACACGTTCATCAGCATCACATTCATCACCCCCACACCGCCGCCCACCAGGGAAATCGCGCCGAGGGCCAGCAGCAGGTACGCGAAGGTGCGGCTTTGGCGGGTCATGCCATCGATCATTTGCTGGGGCACCGTGATGTCGACGTTGTGCTCGGTCAGTTGCGGTTGCAACGCGGCGGCGGCGTCCCGTGCCACACGTTCCATATCCTGGCCTGGCCGGGCGCGGATGATCAGGTTGTTGATCTGCGGGTTGGCAAAGATACGCCGCATGCCCTCGGCGGGAATGAACAGCGATTCATTGGCTTGCACCGGCATCAGCATCGCGCGTGGCTGGTTCTGCAGGATGCCGATGATCAGGAACAAGTAGTCGTTGATGCGCACGCGGTCGCCCGTTTTGAGCGGCTCTCCGGGTACGCCGAGGGCCTGGGCGACCTGGTCACCGATCACCGCATAGGTCTGGTTGGCATCGAAGGCCGACAGGAAACGCCCTTCACGCACCGCCAGGCGCATGGCGGCCTGCACATCCGGGGTGCTGCCGACGAAGTTGGCATTGGCGGTGCGCCCATGGAACACAATGGGCCCGCTGAACAGGCTGAGCGCGCCGATGTGCGCAATGCCCGGTACGGTCTGGCGCACCGCGCCCAGGTCGAGCCGGGTGCGCATCGGCACATTGGCGCTGCCTTTGGGCGGGAACTGGACGACCAGGGTGTCGGTGCCCATGTCCTTGAAAATCATGGCGGCATCCACCGCAGCGTTATGGCCGATATTGATCAAGGCGACCACCGACGAACTGCCGATCACGATACCCAGCAGCGCCAGCACCGAGCGTTTGCCCAGGGTACGCAGGCTGATAAACGCTTCATGCAGCAGTTGGCTCAGACTCTGTTCGACCCGCAGGCTCATAGGCGCTCGGCCTCGTGCACCACGCCGTTGCGCACCAGGATCTTGCGCTCCAGCCGCTCGGCGATGTGCGCGTCATGGGTGACGATGATCAGCGTCACCTGTTGCTCGCGATTGAGCGCCAGAAGCAGGTCCATGATGTCCTGGGCGGTGCTGCTGTCGAGGTTGCCGGTGGGTTCGTCGGCGAGGATTACCGAGGGCTTGCCGACCAGCGCCCGCGCGATGGCGACACGCTGGCGCTGGCCGCCGGACAGGTCGGCCGGGCGGTGGTGAGCGCGCTCGGCCAGGCCGACCTGATCAAGCATGCGCAAGGCCTGTTCCACCGATTCATGGCGGGATACGCCGCGGTAACTGAGGGGCAGGGCGACGTTGTCCAGAGCGCTGAGGCGCGGCAGCAGGTTGAAGCTCTGGAACACGAAACCGATCTGCTGGTTGCGGATCGCCGCCAGTTCATCGGGACTGCTGTTGAAAATATCGTGACCGGCGAAGCGGTACTGGCCGCAGTTGGGCAGGTCCAGCAGCCCGAGGATATTGAGCAGGGTGCTTTTGCCGGAGCCGGACGCGCCGAGAATGCCGCAGCTGTCCCCGCTGGCGATGGACAGGCACACGTCATTCAGAATGGACAAGTGTTGCCCGGCAAGCTGATAGCTTTTGCCGATGCCCTGCAGGGAAATCAGGTGGGGGTGCGCGGAGGGCTCTGTGATCATGACTACGCCTGCCGTCTCAACGGTGCGGTGCTTTCCCGTAAATCTTTGTAACAACCTGGGAAGCTGCCAGTGCCCGTCGGGAACTGATTATTTTCTTGTTTTTAAAAGATTGTTTGAATAGTAACCGCGTTCATTGCGCTTCGCCAGCGGTGGATTTAGAGCGGTTTGCTGCGTTGAAACAAGCGCTTTAAACCCTTTGCGCGGTGTGCAAAAAGCTGCAGGAAACTCTCGACATTGCCGGATGCGGAGGCTTTCGAGCATATGGCACCGTGTCATTACTTGCTTTCGAACGAAGGCCCCGGTATAAAAAATCAAAATATTTTTTAAAACAATATTTCCCCCCCGTGGAACCCTTATGGCTGCGAAGAAACTCAGCGCTCCAAACATTACCAAGACTCGACTGCTGGATGCGACAGAGGCGCTCTTTATTAAGTACGGATATGACGCCGTTTTATTACGGCAGATTACCGAGCGTGCCCAAGTCAACCTGGCTGCGGTGAATTACCACTTCGGGGACAAGGATTCCCTGATGAAAACCCTGCTGATGCAGCGCCTCGAGCCGCTCAATGAGCAGCGCCTGGAGTTGCTGGCGCGTTGTGAAGCCCAAGCTGACGGCCCGCTCGACTGCGACACGCTGCTCGGTGTGCTGTTCGCCCCCGCCATGGGGATGGAGCGCAGCGATCCCGCCAGCGGGGAAGGGCGTTCATTCATTCGCTTCCTGGGCCGGGTCTATAGCGACACCTCGCCCTTTATCCAGGAATACCTCAAGGTCCATTACCAGCCGGTGTTCCAGCGTTTCTTCGAAGCGTTTGCCCTGGCGCTGCCGGACCTGCCGCGCAACGAATTGGGTGTGCGCCTGCAATTTGCCCTCAAGGCGATTTCCGGGGTGATGGCCGGCACCGAATTGCGCCTGCTGATGAACTCCATGAGCCTGGGCCGCCCGGCCACGGACGCCGAGGTGATGGCCAAGCTGATTACCCTGGTGTCGGCGGCGATTCGGGTGCCGCAGCAAAGCGCCGAGGCCGAGATAGCGTTGGCCAAAGTGCTGGAGACCCAGCGGGCGATTCGTGAGCAGGCGAATGCACCCGCCGCCAAGGTTGCGCGCTAAGCCAAATCCAGGGCAAAAAAAAGCCCGCTGGGGCGGCGGGCTTGATATGCAACGTTTGTAACGGATGAGGCTTCACACTACGTCCTGGCTTGTGAATAAAACGTGAAAAATATGTAAGAGAAAGTATGAATACGTTAACGCAGACAAACTGACGCCCATAACGAACGCTAAATTTTCCAGCGAGGGGCACTTTTCGCCAGTCGCTGCCGCATCTGATCCACATTGGCCGCCAGTTGCACGGTCAACAATCGATAACCGTCAAGCGCACTGTACACGGGAGCATCCAATGGTGTCTGGACAACATTGGTGTGTTGAGGGCGGTCCAGACGCTCCGTGACGCCTGATTTCAACGCCCGTGCCATGCCTACCAACTGAACGCGGATCTGCCGGTGCTCGGCCTTGAGCGTCATGCGCATGCGTGCGCTGGCGTGTTCATCGCGTGGGTCCGGTCGGGTATTGCCAAGAATTTCCAGGGTGCTGATGCACATGCGCAGGTGCCGCTGGAGTTTGTCCAGCTCGGTCATTGAGATCCGCACTTCCTTGGACACCGACGGCATCAGCGAGCGCAGTTGCAGCATCGCCGCGTTCAAGCGGTTGAGCAGCTTGAGGTGCTCATCGTCGGTGACGGATTGGCCATTGATGATGCGGCTGTAGATCGCCGCACAATCGCGCAGGGCGCTGGCCAGGTTGTAGCGCCACGAGTACACCGCGTACAGCGGCAGGGCGAAGGAAAACGCCAGGGCCAGTGCGATGCCGATCAGGATGTCGACCGTGCGCCACAGGCCATCCGAAATCGGATTGTCGCCGTGCCCGGCCACGATAAACACCGTGATCGCCGACAGCAGCGCGATATAGCCGCCCTTGCCGATGGCATGGTAGGAAAAGAACCCACACACCGCCGACATCAGCAGGTACGTCAGGAAGGGCTGACCGAAGTAGGCTTTCTGCACCACCAGCAGCAACCCGACGCTGGCGCCGATCAGCGTACCGTACGCACGCTCCACGGCTTTCTTGCCGATATTGCCATGGTGCTGCAAACCGCCGATCACGATCAGCATGGTCACCGACGCCCATTCGCCATGGGGCAGGTTGAGGCCGGTGGTCAGCAGGATCGTCGCCAGTAAGCCAATGGACACGCGCACGGCGTGGATCAGCTTGGCGTGGCGATAGCGCCGGTAAGGGTCGAGCAGGGGGCGCAGCAGGCGCCGGGCAAAAATGGGCAGGTTCATCGGTATTAAGGGGGCCTCATTAGTCAGGGCAAACCGATCGAATGTGAGAGGGGATTGCCCTAATGTCAGTGAAGCGTACACAGCCGTCTGTAGGAGCGAGCTTGCTCGCGAAAAACTCACAGGCACCGCGTTCATTCAGAAAGCACGCGTTATCGTTGACGTTTTTCGCGAGCAAGCTCGCTCCTACAAAAGTCCTAACTGACTGGCATCAGGGCAAGCCCCCTCCCACCTATTTGACCGAGGTGATCTTAGAAGATGTAGTCGGTGCTGATGAAGCTCGAGTCACGGTTGCGCAGGATATCGCCGAGCAGCGCCTTGTTGCTCTCCTGGAACTTGGTCGCCACCAGGGTACGGATCGAGAACACGCGCAGCGCGTCATGTACCGACAACGTACCCTCGGCCGAGTTCTTGCGCCCGTTGAAGGGGAAGGTGTCCGGCCCGCGCTGGCACTGGGCGTTGATATTGATCCGGCCAACCTGGTTGGCGAAGGTATCCACCAGCCGTCCGATCTCCACGGCGTTGGTGCCGAACAGGCTCAATTGCTGGCCGAAGTCCGAGTCCAGTACGTAGTCGATCACCGTCTCCAGATCACGGTAGGGCACGATCGGCACCACGGGGCCGAATTGTTCTTCGTGGTACACGCGCATCTGCGGGTTCACCGGGTACAGCACGGCCGGGTAGAAGAATGACCCACGGCTCGCACCGCCGTCGGCGTTCACCACCCGGGCGCCGTGCTGCGCGGCATCGGCCACCAGATCGTTGAGGTAATCCACCTTGCCCACTTCCGGCAGCGGGGTCAGCGCCACGCCGTCATCCCAGGGCATGCCGGGTTTGAGCGTCGCCAGCCTGGCGTTGAATTTTTCGATAAAACGGTCGACCACATCCTCATGCACAAACAGGATCTTCAAGGCCGTGCAACGCTGGCCGTTGAACGACAGCGAGCCGGTGAGCGCTTCGCTGACCGCATTGTCGAGATCGACCTCGGGCAGCACGATGCCCGGGTTTTTCGCATCCAGGCCCAATGCGGCGCGCAGCCGGTGGGGTTTCGGGTGCAATTTTTTCAGGGCGCTGGCGGCCTTGTTGGTGCCGATGAACGCAAAGATGTCGATCTTGCCGCTGGCCATCAGCGCGCTCACGGTTTCGCGGCCGCTGCCATAGATCACGTTGATCACCCCGGCCGGGAAGCTGTCGCGGAACGCCTCCAGCAACGGGCGGATCAACAGCACGCCGAGCTTGGCCGGCTTGAACACCACGGTGTTGCCCATGATCAGCGCCGGGATCAGCGTGGTGAACGTCTCGTTCAGCGGGTAGTTGTAAGGCCCCATGCACAGCGCCACGCCCAGGGGCACGCGGCGGATTTGCCCGAGGGTGTCCTGCTCCAGCTCAAAGCGGCTGCTGCGACGGTCGAGTTCCTTGAGGGCGTTGATGGTGTCGGTGATGTAGTCGCAGGTGCGGTCGAACTCTTTCTGTGAGTCCTTGAGGTTCTTGCCGATCTCCCACATCAGCAGCTTGACCACCGCGTCGCGCTGTTCGCGCATGCGCCGCAAGAAGGCCTCCACATGCCGGATGCGGTCGGCCACGCGCAGGGTCGGCCACTCACCCTGGCCCCGGTCATAGGCGCGCACGGCGGCGTCGAGGGCGGTGAGGGCGGTCTCGGCGTCCAGCAGCGGCGTGCTGCCGATGTGCACGCGTTCGTCACCCAGTTGCACAGGGCTTTGCACGCGGGCCAGCGGGCCGTTCCACACCCGCAACTGGCCATCGACCAGGTAATCACGTTGTTCAATCGGCGCCGCCAGGCGAAATTGTTCGGGAATCTCTGCGGTGGAGGCAGGAAACAGCTGCGTGAGCAGGTTGCTGGTGGTCATGTCGCTACCCCTGGAATAGTTGCAAATCTTGACTAGAGAGTCACCCATACGAGGGCTCTGTGGCAAGGCTTGCGCGCTTTCCCCTGCGCATGGCGGGTGCTTCGGGATAAACTGCGCGGCTTTCTTGAAGGAGTTCACATGAGTCACTACCAGCCGGGCATTCTTGCCACACCGGTGCCGTTGCAGGCACGCCATCTGTTTTTTGCCCTCGAGTCCCGGGATGCCTTGCCGGCTGCGCTGGACGCGCTGGTGCAGTTGACGGATTCAGCGGCGGTGGTCGGTTTCGGTAAACCCCTGGTAGACGCGCTGGGCGCAGGCATCGAAGGGTTGCGCAGCTTCCCGGCCATCAGCGGCCCGGGCGCGCACAACCCGTCCACCCAACAGGCTCTGTGGGTATGGTTGCATGGCGAGGACCGGGGGGAATTGCTGTTGCGCAGCCGCGCGTTCGAAAAAGCCCTGGCGCCGGCGTTGCGTCTGGTACAGATGACCGAAGGCTTTCGCTACAAGACCGGTTTCGACTTGACCGACTACGAAGACGGCACCGAGAACCCTCACGATGACGCGGCCGTCGAAGCGGCCTTCACCCACAGCGGCGCCAGCTTCGCCGCCCTCCAGCAGTGGCAGCACGACCTCGACGGTTTCGCCGCGCTACCGGCCCAGGAGCGCGACCACATCATCGGCCGTCGCCATGGCGACAATGAAGAACTCGACGACGCCCCCGATTCCGCTCACACCAAGCGCACCGCCCAGGAAAGCTTCACCCCGCAGGCGTTCGTGGTGCGTCGTTCGATGCCATGGGCCGAGAACGGCCAGGCAGGGCTGATGTTTCTCGCGTTCGGGCATTCCTTCGACGCATTCGAAGCGCAACTGCGCCGCATGAGTGGGCTGGAAGACGGGATTGTCGATGGTTTGTATCGCATCAGCACACCCTTGACCGGTGGCTACTATTGGTGCCCGCCCTTGCAGGAAGGGTGTCTGGACCTCAGTGCGATCACACCGGCAACGCCGTTCTGAAGGTGTGCGCACCCTGGAACTGACCTGAGGACACTGGCCACTTAACAGCGACCTCGGCACACTTCCAGGAGCACTCAATCATGATGGTCTCACGCATTTCCGTGAACGTTTCACCGGCGCGTCCGAATCCGAAGGATTACTCATCGATGTCGGACTCGGACCTGGCCAAGGCATTTGGCGATAACTTCCAGGCGTTCAAGCACCCGACGACCCCGAACGCAACCACGGATAAAATCCGTGAAGTGGCGGGACGTTCGCTGACCGGCGACGCGCAGAAAGATAATGAAACCCAACTGGCCCGCGAGCTGCTCAAGCGTGACAACGTCATGAAGGCGCTGGATTCGGTGGATGACAACGGCAAGCGCGACGGCGTGATCGGTCCCTGGAATCCGAAGATGGCGGCTGATCAGTTAGCCTGTCATTGCCGCCCGAACCCGCCCATTACCACGCTGCAAATCACTTATTGAGCCGGGCCTGGCCAGCCCTTGGCAACATGAAAAGATTGACAGGCAAGCCAATGAACGCTGAAAAAAATCCGCACTGCCCGTAATCTAGGCGCCCTTGCCACCTGTGCGGATTGTTCATGTCTCCTGTTGCCGATGGGCTGCCCCTCGATAAACGCTTGCCGGCCGTGATTGCCCTTTCCCTGGGCATCGGCATGGCGACGCTGGACACTGCCATCGTCAATACCGCCTTGCCGACACTGGCCCAGGGCATCGGTACTGACTCGGCCTCGGTGATCTGGGTGGTCAACGCCTATCAGTTGGCGATTATCGCAACCGTGCTGCCGTTTGCTTCGCTGAGCGATGTGCTGGGGCATCGCCGCGTATACCTCGGCGGGTTGCTGCTGTTCATTGTCTCGTCGTTATTGTGCGGGCTTGCCGATTCGCTGCTGACCCTCACCGCCGCGCGGGTGGCTCAGGGCCTGGGGGCGGCCGCGCTGATGAGCGTCAACACCGCGTTGCTCAGGCATATCTACCCCGCGAAAATGCTCGGGCGTGGCCTGGGCTATAACTCGCTGGTGGTGGGGCTGGCGTTCACTCTCGGGCCCACCGCCGCGTCGGCGATTCTCTCAGTGGCCAGTTGGCATTGGCTGTACCTGATAAATGTGCCACTCGGGCTGCTGGCCCTCGGCCTGGGCCTGCGCTCGTTACCGACGCTGCCGATCACCGGGCACGCGTTTGATCGGTTGGCGGCGCTGTTATGTGCCGGCTTGTTCGCCTTGCTGGTCCTGGGTCTGGGCGCCGCCGTGCATGGCGCACAGGGCGCGCTGACCCTGGGCCTGATCGCGCTGGCGCTGGTGTTCGGCGCTTTACTGCTGCGCCGCGAGACCGGGCATCCGGCGCCGATGCTGGCAATCGACCTGTTCAAGCGCCCGCTGTTTGCGTTGTCATCGCTGACCGCGATCTGTGCCTTCAGTGCCCAGGGCCTGGCGTTTGTCGCCTTGCCGTTCCTGTTGCAGTCGGCGCTGGGCCACAGCCAGGTGCAGACCGGCTTTCTGATGACGCCGTGGCCGGCCGTGGTGGCGGTCATGGCCCTGGTCGCGGGACGCCTGGCTGACCGCGTGTCACTGGGTTTGCTGTGCGGTATTGGCTTGTTGATGCTCAGTGTCGGCATGGCCGCGCTGGCAACCTTGAGCAATGATGCCTCGGCCTTCGATATCGGCTGGCGCATGGCCTTGTGTGGCGCCGGCTTCGGCTTTTTCCAGTCGCCCAATCTCAAGGCGCTGATGACCAGTGCACCCCTGGCCCGCAGCGGCGGAGCGAGTGGCATTGTGGCGATCTCGCGGTTGCTGGGCCAGACATTGGGCGCCTCGTTGGTCGCCCTGTGTTTTCATCTGTTCGTGGACAGTGGCCCAGCCTCCGCACTGTGGCTGGGTTGCGGGTTTGCGCTGATCGGTGCTGTGGCCAGTGGCCTACGTTTATTGCCCTATAAACGAACGGCTTAGCGCTTGTGGCTGGCACACACGCAGTGCTCAGCGGTTTTTAAGGCTCTCCAGCCAAGCCGGATCGAGGCGGGTTTGTTCGGTATCGATCCCCAGCGCCTGCATCCTGGCCTTGTGCGCCTGGACCTCATCCACCAGTTGCGCCTGGGCGCTGGAGTTGGCATCCAGGGCATGCATCTGTGTCAGCGCCAAGTGGTAGAAACGCAACACGTTGATAGCGTCCGGGTCATCGGCCTGCACCCGTTCGCTGACCTTGTGCATCACATTGGTCACGCTCATCAGGCTGCGCTTGAGCTGCCAGCCGTATACCGCCGGTGCCAGCCAGGCCTGGCGCCAGAAGGGGCCGCGCACCAGAGCGACGGTGATCAACACCCCGGCAAACACTCCACCGACGTTGAAGCGCACGTTATCACCCCCCGGTTCACCGAACAGCATCACCGCCAGGCTCGACAACAACATGGCCACGGCCAGGAATACCACGGCGACGATCAGCGTGCTGCGGCGGGTTTGTTGTCGATAGAGGGCAGGGTCACAGGGTTTGAGTTCGAACATTCGGGTCAGGTCTCCAGCACGGGAGGGCATCTTCTCATGCTTGACGCAATCAAGTTGAACGATGGCCATCGGTGTTTCCTCTAAATCCTGAAGTCACCATGAGGTAAGCCATCATGTCCGAATACAAGCAACCGCCGCCTGGCACGCCCAATCCTGAGCGCACCCCCGGTGAAGAGGAGCGCGATAACGATGCGGTGCGCCCCAACGACCCGGCCGAGCGCCAGGACAACGAAGACGTGGAGCAGGTCGAGCACGACCTGGAAAACCTCCACGACAAAGCCCGCCCGCTGTAAGCAAGGAGGTCTGTATGAGCAATCCCCCGAACGGCCCGCGCTCTGACGAACACGCCACCGGCAAGGATGAGCTGGGATTCGATCCCGACTCGCCGGATGTGGCTGACCCGCAGGTCGATCCCATTGGCCCGGCCATCGCGCCGCTGGATCAGCCAAAACAAGCGGAAAAAAAGCCGCCCTACGATCCGTTGGGCGACTTGAAGAAGTAAACCAGGCCCCGCAATGTGCGGGGCTTTGTTTATTTTGGAGGGTTCCAGCTCACATCGGTGATGCCGTATTTTTCCGCCCAGGGCCGAGTGGTTTTTTTTACCTGCTCATGCCCCACGCGGCCGATGCGGCTGACGTGCGCAATGTCGGCGTCGACGGCCGCCCAGTGCCAGGCTTCGGTGCTGTTCATCACCTCGGCGCGCACTACAAAAGACTTGGGTTTACCGTGCAGCTGGTAGTTGATGGTGTAGATTTTTGCGGTACTCATGTTGCCTCCCTGTCTTGTTATAGATGGATAGGCCGCCGCGCGTAAAGGTTCATTCAAAATGACAATTCGCACGGGCGCGCGGCGTAGTGACGCATCCAGTCCGCATCAATGGCCAAGAGTCTTGAGCTAGAGCCTTCGCTGAACCGTTTTTTCTCCATGTTGGTGCACATTCGTTCGAACTTTTTGCAAATGCGAAGGTTCGAACTGATTCCTGAATACTTTGCCCACTCAAAAAATGGAGATGTAAACGATGTCCAAACTATTCGGAAACTTCCTCAAGAACACCTCGTGGCTGGCCCTGGTGGCGGCACCAGGCGTGGTGTTCGCGGCACCGTCGACCGACCCGATTTCCACCTTCGGGATCCTCGGCAGCTATAACGACTTCAAGCTCGAAGGCGGTAGCGAAAGCGACAAGGACCACATGCCCGAGGCGGGCCTGTTCTACAACTTCGGCAATAAGCTCACTGCCGAATCCGGCTTCATCTACCAGGCCGGTATCGAAGCCAAGTACGGCGAAAAGAGCGACAACAAACTCAAGGAAGGCCAGGCCGACCTCGACCTCGGCTGGCGCGCCGCGCTGGATGCGCGCAATTTCGTCGACGTGATCGTCGGCGGTGGCTACACCTGGACGCGTTACGAGCCGGACACCAATGGCTACGACCTGAAGCTCACCAACAAGTCGCCGTTCGCCAAGGCTGCCCTGGGTTACAACCACCAGTTCGATGACATGACCCTGCGCGTTGAAGCCGGCGCCCGTCATACCATTGATGGCCGCGCCAAACTCAAGGTGGACGGCGTCGGCAGCGACAGCGTGGACCTCAAGGACCGCACCAACCCTTACGCCGAAGTCAGCCTGCTGATGAACCAGAAGGGTAACCTGCCGGTGATGGCGGGCCTTTACTACACCCGCACCGAATACAAGCTCGATGATGATTCCTATGTAGCCGACAATACCAAGCTCAAGCGTGATGAGTATGGTTTGAAGGTCGGTATCGCGTTCTGACGCTGTTGCACTGTAAAAAACGCCCCGAACATTCGGGGCGTTTTTTTTGCAGCTGTTTCAGGTCAGCCCAGTTGATCGTTCCCCCGCTCCGCGTGGGAAAGCATCCCGTGACGCTCCGCGTCCCCATTGCGCAAGTGCCGGATCTTGCGCTTAAAGCAGGACGCGGAGCGTCCCGGGTGGCATTCCCACGCAGAGCGTGGGAACGATCATGTGAGCCTGTTTGCAGGTCAGCCCAGTGCCGCCAGTTGCGCCACGGTTTCGGGAAAACGCGCCACCAGTCGTATCAACGTGACAGCCTGTGCATTGGGCTTGGCCCGGCCTTGTTCCCAGTTCTCCAGGGTGCGGGTGTTGGTACGCAGGTACATGGCGAATACCGACCGCGAGAGGTTGAGTTGCTGGCGCACTGCAACCACTTCTTCGGCGGTGAGGGGGTCGAGCTTGTTGAGCTGCGCCTTATGAGTACGCAGGGTGATCTTGCCCTGGCGTTCTTCGGCCAGCGCATCGAAGCCTTCGACCAGTTCGGAAAAAATTTCACGTTTCATTGTGTGTTCTCGCTTTGATTTCCCTGTCCAGCATGTATTTAAGGGCTTTCTTGTGTTGTGGTGTCAGGTCGCTCTGTTCGTGCTTGCCGTACAAGGTGAATAACCAGAATTGCGTGCCGCCTGACCACCAGTAGTAAATGACCCGCAGGCCACCGCGTTTACCTTTGTTTCGTCGCTCATCGACGAAGCGAACCTTGCGTAACCCTCCCGTTCCCTCGATCACATCTCCTGCTTCCGGGTTTTTCATCAACTCCTGTTGAAAACCGTGGAAAAGCTCGTCACTCAGATAGTCCTTGCGATGCCGCTCGAAGGCCGGCAGTTCGATAAATAGAGCATCCATGTTCTGTACGTAGCCTGCGTATAGTTTGGTGGCCCACTCGCCTTGGGTCAAGTGCCCTTGCTGTGGGAACTTTCTTAAAACGCAAACACCATAGAACCCTTTCCAGCAGGGGAGATGCCAGAGGAAGAGGTATAGCAAGAAGGAAAAGTCAGCGAGCAGGGAAGGAGGAAAAACACGCCTTGGAAATGCAAAACGGCGCCTAAAGGCGCCGTTCTTTTTACTGCATCAACCTAAGCAATCAAACCCCCAGCACCGCATGCTGCACCAAGGTGAGCAACGGTTGCGGGTACACGCCCAGGAAGAACGCGAGCAGGGCGATGGCCAGCAGCATCACGCCACCTGCCTTCTGTTCCCAATGCAGCTCGGCGTCCACACGGCGCAGGTTCGGCTCGATCAGGTACAGGGTGACCATCACGCGCAGGTAATAGAACACGCCGATGGCGGAGCCCAGCACCAAGGACGCAACCAGCCACCATTCATGCGCTTGAACACCGGTCGCCACGATGTAGAACTTGCCGATAAAGCCGGCCGTCAGCGGGATACCCGCCAGCGACAGCATCATCACGGTCAGCACGGCGGTCAGGTACGGACGGCGCCAGAACAGGCCGCGGTATTCGTACAGGGCGTCGGCGTCACGGCCTTTGTACGGCGAGGACATCAGCGTGATTACACCGAATGCGCCGAGGCTGGTGATCAC
Source organism: Pseudomonas sp. 34 E 7 (assembly GCF_900005715.1). Classification (NCBI taxonomy): domain Bacteria; kingdom Pseudomonadati; phylum Pseudomonadota; class Gammaproteobacteria; order Pseudomonadales; family Pseudomonadaceae; genus Pseudomonas; species Pseudomonas sp. 34 E 7. The sequence goes on along the minus strand of NZ_CVTX01000107.1, from coordinate 45,006 downwards.
GTAGGTGACCAGATACACGCCGATGGCTTCCACGGCCAGGCCTTTGCTCGCCACCAGGGCGATCAGCAGGTAGCCGAAGTGGGCGATGGACGAATAACCCAGCAGACGCTTGAGGTTGTTCTGGGTCAGCGCCAGCAGGTTGCCGAACAGGATCGACGCAATGGCGATCACGGTCAGCACGTTGCTCAGCACGCCAGTGTTGGCCGCAGGCGAGATCTGGAACAGACGCACCATCACTGCAAACACGGCAACCTTGGACGCCGTGGCCAGGAACGCGGCCACCGGCGCCGGGGCGCCTTCGTACACGTCCGGGGTCCATAGGTGGAAGGGCACCAGCGATAGCTTGAACGCCAGGCCGATCAGCATCATCGCCAGGCCCAGTTGGGCAATCGGCGCCGGGCTGTTGGTGGCGGCCAGGGCGTGGCCGATACCGGTGAAGCTCAGGCTGCCGGCTTCGGCGTAGAGCAGGGCCATGCCGAACAACAGGAACGCGGAACCGGCGGCCGACAGCACCATGTATTTAATGCCGGCTTCCAGGGAGCGCTTGCTGAAGAAGGCATACGCCACCAGGCCGTAGGTCGGGATCGACAGCAGTTCCAGGCCGATGAACAGGCCGGCCAGGTGCTGTGCGCTGACCAGCACGATGCCACCGGCCGCGGCCAGCAGGATCAGCAGGTACAGCTCTTCCTTGTTGCCCGGGTAGCCGGCGGCGCCTTCGCCGAGGTAGGCATGGGCGAGCGTGACACAGGCCAGGGTCGCCACCAGGATCAGGGCGATGTACAGCAGGGCGAAGTCATCGACCATCATCAATGGCGTGACCGCCAGTGGCGCGACCTTGAGGGCCGGGATGATCGACAGCAGGGCCAGGTTCAAACCGGCACAGGACAGCAGGAACGTTTGCGAATGATTGCGGCGCCAGGCGATCGCCAGCATCACCACCACAATGGTGAGGCTGGTGATCAGCAGCGGCGCAAGCGCGATAAAGTGTTGGATCGTGAATTCCATAGCGCTCTTACCGGGCCGAAGCGAGTTGAGAGAAGGCGGTGCCGAACCACTGCTGCACGCCATGCATCGTGGCGGCGGACGTGTCCAGGAACGGCTGCGGGTATACGCCGATGTAGATCAGCAGCACCGCAAGGCCGAGCACCATGATCAGTTCGCGCGCATCCATTCCTTGCAGGACGGTGTCGGACTTGGCCGGGCCGAAGTAGGCGCGGTGGATCATGATCAGCGAGTAGACCGAACCGAACACCAGGCCGGAGGTGGCAATGGCACTGATCCACGGCGTCTGCACGAAGGCCCCCATCAGGATCAGGAACTCGCCGATGAAGTTACCGGTACCCGGCAGGCCCAGGGACGCAGCGGCGAAGAACAGGCTGATGGCCGGCAGGTAAGCGATGCGCGACCACACGCCACCCATCTCACGCATGTCACGGGTGTGCAGACGCTCGTACAGCTGACCACTCAGGATAAAGAGTGCAGCGGCCGACACACCGTGGGCCAACATCTGGATTACCGCGCCTTGCAACGCCAGCTGGCTACCGGAGTAGATGCCGATCAGTACGAAACCCATGTGGGAAACGGACGAGAACGCGATCAGACGCTTGATGTCGGTTTGCGCGAAGGCCAGGAACGCGCCGTAGAAGATCCCGATCAGACCCAGGGTCATGGCAATCGGCGCAAATTCGGCCGAGGCATTCGGGAACAGCGGCAGGGCGAAGCGCAGCAGGCCGTAGGCGGCGGTCTTCAACAGGATACCGGCGAGGTCGACGGAACCGGCGGTCGGCGCCTGGGCGTGGGCGTCAGGCAACCAGGAGTGGAACGGCACCACCGGCAGCTTCACCGCGAACGCGATGAAGAAGCCCAGCATCAGCACGTACTCGGTGGTCAGCGACATCTTGGTCTTCAACAGGTCGGCGTAGTTGAACGTGATCACGCCGGTGCTGTTGAAGTTGACCAGGACCAGGCCCAGGATCGCCACCAACATGATCAGGCCGGAGGCCTGGGTGAAGATGAAGAACTTGGTCGCCGCGTAGATCCGGGTTTTCTTGCCGTCCGAAGAACTGTGACCCCAGAGCGCGATGAGGAAGTACATCGGCACCAGCATCATTTCCCAGAAGAAGAAGAACATGAACAGGTCCAGCGCCAGGAACACGCCGACAACGCCGCCCAGGATCCACATCAGGTTCAGGTGGAAGAAGCCCACGTGACGCTGAATCTCTTTCCACGAGCAGAGTACCGAGAGGATACCCAGCAGGCCGGTCAGCAGGATCATCAACAGCGACAGGCCGTCCAGCGCCAGGTGCACGTTGATGCCGAAGCGCTGGATCCACACGTGCTTGAATTCAAGCGCGAAGGTGGGATCGACGCCCGGTGCCGGAGCGAATGAATAGTCGCCGTGTGCCCACAGCCAGAGGCCGAGCGCGAGTTCCAGGGACATGGTCAGCAACGCAATCCAGCGGGGGAGGGTGGCGCCGAAGCGTTCACCCATCCAGCAGAGCAGGCCGCCGATAAAGGGGATCAGGATTAGCCAGGGCAGAATCATGACAGGCTCGTTTCCTTTCGCAAGTTTGCAAAGTTCGCAAAGTTCATAGTCATACCGCCACCACCACGATGGCGCCGATCACCAGCACGGCACCGGCCGCCATGGACGCTGCGTACCAACGCAATTGGCCGGTCTCGCTGCGGCTCAGGGCGGTGTGACCGGCCTTGGCGGCGCGCGGGATCAGACCGATGGTCTGGTCGAGCGGGTCTTTGCGCAGCACGTGGCTGATCGCAAGGTAAGGTTTGACGAACAGTTTGTCGTAGATCCAGTCGAAGCCCCAGGCGGCGAACCACCAGGCCGAGAGGAAACGGCCAATGCCACTGTTGGCCACGGCGGTTACCAGGCGACGCTTGCCGAGGAACAGCAGGGCCGCCAGCAGGATACCGGCGATGGCGATGGCGCCCGAGGCGATTTCCAGGCTGTGCTTGTCGGCGCCGCCGGCATGGCCGACGCTTTGCGGCAGTACACCGGCCAATGGCGGGGTGATCAGCGCGCCGATGAACGTCGACAGGATGATCAGCACCGACAACGGCAACCAGTGCGAGATGCCGTGGCCTGCGTGGGCTTCGGTCTTGGCTTCACCGTGGAAGGTGATGAAGATCAGGCGGAAGGTGTACAGCGAGGTCATGAACGCGCCCACCAGGCCTGCGTACAGCAGGTTATGGTTACCGCTGGCAAACGCTTCCCAGAGGATTTCGTCCTTGGAGTAGAAGCCTGCGGTCACCAGCGGCAGGGCGGCCAGGGCGGCACCACCGACGATGAAGCTGGCGTAGGCCAGTGGCAGTTTCTTCCACAGGCCACCCATCTTGAAGATGTTCTGCTCGTGGTGGCAGGCAACGATCACCGCACCGGAAGCAAGGAACAGCAGGGCCTTGAAGAAGGCGTGGGTCATCAGGTGGAAGATCGCCGCGTCCCAGGCGCCGACGCCCAGGGCCAGGAACATATAGCCGATCTGGCTCATGGTCGAGTAGGCGAGGATACGCTTGATGTCGGTTTGGACCAGTGCGGCGAAGCCGGCCAGTACCAGGGTCACGCCGCCGACGATGCCGACCAGGTGCAGGATGTCCGGCGCCAGGGTGAACAGGCCATGGGTACGGGCAATCAGGTAGACACCGGCGGTGACCATGGTCGCGGCGTGGATCAGTGCCGACACCGGGGTAGGACCGGCCATCGCATCCGCCAGCCAGGTCTGCAGTGGCAGTTGCGCGGATTTACCCACGGCACCGCCCAGCAGCATCAGGGTCGCCAGGGTGATCCAGAAATCGCCGACCTGGAATTTCTGCGGTGCCAGCACCAGCAGTTCCTGGATGTTCAGCGTGCCCACCTGTTGGAACAGGATGAACAGGCCGATGGCCATGAACACGTCGCCGATCCGCGTGACGATAAACGCCTTGAGTGCGGCGTTACCGTTGTTGCGGTTGCTGTAGTAGAAACCGATCAACAGGTACGAGCACAGGCCCACGCCTTCCCAGCCGAAGTACAGGAACAACAGGTTATCGCCCAGCACGAGGAACAGCATGCTGGCGATAAACAGGTTGGTGTACGAGAAGAAGCGCGAGTAGCCCGCTTCACCGCGCATGTACCAGGACGCGAACAGGTGGATCAGGAAACCCACGCCCACCACCACGCCGAGCATGGTGATCGACAGGCCGTCGACATAGAGCGCGAAGTTGGGCTTGAAGCCCTCCACCGACATCCACTGCCACAGCACCAGGGTGTAGTGACCGCCTTCCGGCGGCGCTACGTTGAATTGCCAGATGACGTAGGCGGCAACGATGGCCGACAAGCCAATCGAGCCTACGCCGATCAGGGCCGAGAGGTTCTCCGACCAGCGTCCGCGAGAGAACGACAGCAGCAGGAAACCGATCAGGGGAAATACGAAAGTCAGAAAGATCATGTTCATCCGCGCATCTCACTGGCAGCGTCGATATCAAGCGTGTGGAAGCGACGATACAGTTGCAGCAGGATCGCCAGGCCAATGCTGGCCTCGGCGGCTGCCAGGCTGATCACCAGGATGAACATGACTTGCCCATCCGGCTGGCCCCAACGTGCGCCTGCCACGATGAACGCCAGTGCCGCAGCGTTCATCATGATTTCCAGGCTCATCAACACGAACAGAATGTTACGGCGAACCATCAGGCCGACCAGGCCAAGGCAGAACAGGATGCCGGCGACCGCCAGACCATGCTCCAAAGGGATAGCAGGCATCGTCATTGCTCCTTGGCTTCGTTGCGGCCCAAGTGGAAGGCCGTGATGGCTGCGGCAAGCAGCAGCATCGAAGCCAGTTCGACCACCAGCAGGTACGGGCCGAACAGGCTGACGCCCACGGCTTTCGCGTCCACGGTGGTGTGGCCAATGGCCTGGCCGCTCTGGTGAGCGAACAGCACATACAGCAGTTCACCCAGCAGCAGGGCTGCCAGGATCACCGGGCCGAGCCAGATGCCGGGCTTGAGCCAGACGCGTTCCTGGGCGACCGAAGCCGGCCCCAGGTTGAGCATCATCACCACAAACACGAACAGCACCATGATGGCGCCGGCATAGGCGATCACTTCCAGTACACCGGCGAACGGTGCGCCGAGGGCAAAGAAGGTCATGGCCACGGCGATCAGCGAAATGATCAGGTAGAGCAGGGCGTGCACGGGGTTGGTGTTGGTGATCACGCGAAGCGTGGACACCACTGCAATACCCGATGCGAAATAGAAAGCGAATTCCATCTTTCTTCCTTAAGGCAGCAAGCTCTTCACGTTGATCGGCTCGGCTTCGTTTTGTGCGGCGCCTTTTGGCTTACCGGCAACGGCCATACCTGCAACACGATAGAAGTTGTAATCAGGGTTTTTACCGGGACCAGAGATCAGCAGATCTTCTTTCTCGTACACCAGGTCCTGACGTTTGAACTCGGCCATCTCGAAATCCGGTGTGAGCTGGATCGCGGTGGTCGGGCAAGCTTCCTCGCACAGGCCGCAGAAAATGCAGCGCGAGAAGTTGATGCGGAAGAAGTCCGGGTACCAGCGACCGTCTTCGGTTTCAGCTTTCTGCAGGGAGATGCAACCTACCGGGCACGCCACGGCGCACAGGTTGCAGGCTACGCAACGCTCTTCGCCATCGGGGTCGCGGGTCAGAACGATGCGGCCGCGATAGCGCGGCGGCAGGTACACCGCCTCTTCCGGGTATTGCAGGGTGTCGCGTTTGCGAAAGCCGTGACCGAACACCATCACCAGGCTTCGCAACTGGGTACCGGTACCCTTAACGATGTCGCCAATATATTTGAACATGGGTCAAATCCTCACTGAACCGCGGCAGCCGGCGTGTTCAACAACACGACGGCAGCCGTCACCAGCAAATTGATCAGGGTCAGCGGCAGGCAGAATCTCCAGCTGAAATCCATCACCTGGTCATAGCGCGGGCGCGGAATCGAGGCGCGCAGCAGGATGAACAGCATGATGAAGAACGCGGTCTTCAGGAAGAACCAGAAGAAGGCCAACTGCGGCAGGATGCCGAACGGGCCGTGCCAGCCGCCGAAGAACAGCGTGACCAGCAGGGCCGAGATCAAGATGATGCCGATGTACTCACCGACGAAGAACATGCCCCACTTCATGCCGGCATATTCAATGTGGTAACCGTCGGCCAGTTCCTGTTCCGCTTCCGGCTGGTCGAAGGGGTGACGGTGAGTCACGGCCACGCCCGCGATGAAGAAGGTACAGAAGCCAAAGAACTGCGGAATGATGAACCACAGGTTCTGCGCCTGGTACTCGACGATGTCGCGCATGTTGAACGAGCCAACCTGCACCACGATGCCCATCAGTGCCAACCCCATGAACACTTCATAGGAGACGGTTTGCGCCGAGGCACGCAGGCTGCCGAGCAGGGCGAACTTGTTGTTACTTGCCCAGCCGGCGAACAGCACCGCATACACCGACAAACCGGCCATGGCGAAGAAGAACAGCAGGCCAATGTTCAGGTCCGCCACGCCCCAGGTCGGGGTGATCGGGATGATCGCGAAAGCGATCAGCAAGGCGCTCATGGCCACGACCGGCGCCAGGGTGAAGATCACCTTGTCGGCGAACGGCGGGGTCCAGTCTTCCTTGAAGAACATTTTCAGCATGTCGGCGGCGATCTGGAACATGCCGAACGGGCCGACGCGGTTCGGACCGTAACGGTCCTGCCACCAGCCCAGCAGGCGACGTTCGACGAAGCTGAGCAGGGCGCCCGCGACGACCACGGCCAACAGGATCACGATGGCCTTGACCACCGAGATGATCACGTCGATCACTTCAGGAGTGAACCAAGTCATTGCGCTGCCTCCTGCAGACCGTCAACGGTGTGGCCAAAGATCGCTGGAGGAATCCCGGCGAGGCCTTTTGGCAGTGCAACCAGGCCGGCGCCCAGCTCGTCGTTGATGCGCAGCGGCAGACGCAGGGTCTGGCCGGCCACGCTCAGGCTGAGCAGGGCACCGTCGTTGACGCCCAGGCGGTCGGCTTCGGACTTGGCCAGCGACACGTAGGCTGCGGGGATACGTTCTTGAACCGGCGCGGCCTTGGAAGAGGTCTCTTCGCTGCCGAACAGGTGGAAGAACGGCACGACCTGCCAGGTGCCCGGCGCCGGGTTGAACGGACGCGGTACCGCCGCGAACCAGTTCAGCGCATCGCCGCTGCTTTCGATCAGGCGGGTGCCCGGGTCGCCCGCGCGGATGTGACCACCGACTTCGTCCTGGAACTTGTTCCAGGCCTGCGGCGAGTTCCAGCCCGGCGACCAGGCAAACGGCACCTGCTGACGCGGTTCGGCCGAACCCGAGTAACCTTCCATGGAGAAGGCGAACGCGGTGTCGATGTCTTGCGGTGTACGCGGCTCATGCACGCTGATGTCGGCGCGCATGGCGGTGCGCCCGGAGTAGCGCAGCGGTTCACGCGCCAGTTTCAGGCCCTTGATGCGGAACGAAGCGGACGGTGCGGCATCGACAATCCGCGCAAGTTGCGGTGTGCTTGCAGCGGTCGCGGCGGTGACGTGGTCGAGCTGGGTCCAGTCGATCGGCTGGTTCAGCAGGGTCGCGCGCAGGGCATGCAGCCAGCGCCAGCCTTCATGGACCAGGATGCTGGCGTCCATGTACTTCGGATCGAACACCTGGAAGAAACGCTGGGCGCGGCCTTCCTGGCTGACCAGGGTGCCGTCGCCTTCGGCGAAGGTCGCCGCCGGCAATACCAGGTGGGCACGCTCGCTGGTGGCGGTCTTCTGGTGGTCGGCGACGATCAGCACCTGGGCGGCGTTGAGCGCAGCGTCAACCTTGGCCGCAGCGGTGCGGGTGTACAGGTCGTTTTCCAGCACGACGATGGCGTCGGCATTGCCGTCGATCACCGCTTGCAGCGCGGCATCCACGGACTCGCCGCCGAGCATGGCCAGGCCGAGGCTGTTGGCTTCCGGCACGACCAAACTTATGGAGCCGTTCTTGTCGCGCAGTTTCAGGGCCTTGGCGATGTTGGCGGCGGCTTCGATCAGCGCCTTGGAACCCAACGAGGTACCGGCAATGATCAAGGGGCGCTTGGCTGCCAGCAGGGCGTCGGCAATACGCTGAGCCAACTCGACAGCTTCAGCGTCCAGGCCTTCAACGGCCGGCGCGCTGGCGTCGAGGGCATGGGCCACGGCGAAACCGAGGCGGGCCAGGTCGTCCGGTGCTGCGTGGACGCATTCTTCGGCGATATCGTCGAGCTTGGTTTCAGCCAGGGATGCGATAAACAGAGGATTGAGTGCGTGCTGGCCGATGTTTTTCACCGCCGCGTCAAGCCACGGCTGTACGCGCATGGCGTCGGCCATTTCCTCGGCCTTGCCTTTGACCGACTGGCGCAGCGACAACGCGATACGCGCAGCGGTCTGGGTCAGGTCTTCACCGAGCACGAAAATGGCGTCGTGGTCTTCGATGTCGCGCATGTTCGGAACGGGGAGCGGGCTGTCGTTCAGCACTTGCAGGACCAGGCGGATGCGCTCCAGTTCACCGGCTTCGATACCGCTGTAGAAGTGCTCGGCACCGACCAGCTCGCGCAACGCGAAGTTGCTTTCGAGGCTGGCGCGGGGTGAACCGATACCGACGATATTACGCCCGCGCAACAGGTCGGCGGCTTTATCCAGCGCCGCGTCCAGGCTCAGCTTGGCGCCATCGGCCAGCAGCGGCTGGCGTGGGCGGTCTTCGCGGTTGACGTAGCCATAGCCGAAACGGCCACGGTCGCACAAAAAGTACTGGTTGACCGAACCGTTGAAGCGGTTTTCGATACGACGCAGTTCGCCGTAGCGCTCGCCCGGGGAGATGTTGCAACCGCTGGAGCAGCCATGGCAGATGCTCGGGGCGAACTGCATGTCCCACTTGCGGTTGTAGCGCTCGGAGTGAGTCTTGTCGGTGAACACACCGGTCGGGCAGACCTCGGTGAGGTTGCCGGAGAACTCGCTTTCAAGCACGCCGTCTTCAACGCGACCGAAGTACACGTTGTCGTGGGCGCCGAATACGCCGAGGTCAGTGCCGCCGGCGTAGTCTTTATAGAAGCGCACGCAGCGATAGCAGGCGATGCAGCGGTTCATTTCGTGGGAAATGAACGGGCCGAGGTCCTGGTTCTGGTGGGTGCGCTTGGTGAAGCGATAACGGCGCTCGTTGTGGCCGGTCATCACCGTCATGTCTTGCAGGTGGCAATGACCGCCTTCCTCACAGACCGGGCAGTCGTGGGGGTGGTTGGTCATCAGCCATTCGACCACGCTGGCGCGGAACGCCTTGGATTCTTCATCGTCGATGGAGATCCAGGTGTTGTCGGTGGCTGGGGTCATGCAGGACATGACGATACGACCACGGGTGTCGTTCTCGTCGGTGTATTGCTTGACCGCACACTGGCGACAGGCACCGACGCTACCAAGCGCGGGGTGCCAGCAGAAATACGGGATGTCGAGGCCGAGTGACAGACATGCCTGTAACAGGTTGTCCGCCCCATCGACTTCGAGCGCTTTGCCGTCTACGTGGATAGTGGCCATGGTTCAAAGTTCTTCGTTGGCCCGTTGTCAGCGGGCGTGGCTAATGGAATCTTGTTATTCATGTGCATCAACACAGCCATCAAGGCGTCCGCACATGAGAAAAGCGAAGGGCACGGACCCTTCGCTTCTTTAAGCTCTACGCACCGACCATGGTCGGTGATACCACCTGAGTGAGTTCACCCGCGCGGGTTGGCGCGATGCCGGCCTCGAATTCAGGGCGGAAGTATTTGATTGCGCTGCCCAATGGCTCCACTGCGCCCGGTGCGTGAGCACAGAAGGTCTTGCCTGGGCCGAGGAAACCGACCAGCCCGAGCAGGGTTTCGATATCACCCTCGCGGCCTTCGCCGTTTTCCAGGGCCATCAGCAGCTTGACGCTCCACGGCAGACCGTCGCGGCAAGGGGTGCAGAAGCCGCAGGATTCACGGGCAAAGAACTGCTCCATGTTGCGCAGCAGCGAGACCATGTTCACCGTGTTGTCCACCGCCATCGCCAGGCCGGTGCCCATCCGGGTGCCCACCTTGCCGATGCCGCCGGCATACATCTGTGCGTCGAGGTGCTCGGGCAGCAGGAAACCGGTGCCGGCGCCGCCTGGCTGCCAGGCTTTCAAGGTGTAGCCGTCGCGCATGCCGCCGGCGTAGTCCTCGAACAGCTCGCGCGCGGTCACGCCGAATGGCAGTTCCCACAGGCCCGGGTTCTTGACCTTGCCGGAGAAGCCCATGAGCTTGGTGCCCATGTCTTCACTGCCTTCACGGGCCAACGATTTGTACCAGTCCACGCCGTCGGCGATGATCGCCGGCACGTTGCACAGGGTCTCGACGTTGTTCACGCAGGTCGGCTTGCCCCACACGCCCACGGCGGCAGGGAAGGGCGGCTTGGAACGCGGGTTGGCGCGGCGGCCTTCGAGGGAGTTGATCAGTGCGGTTTCTTCACCGCAGATATAACGCCCGGCGCCGGTGTGCACGAACAGCTCAAAGTCGAAACCCGAGCCCAGGATGTTCTTGCCCAGCAGGCCCGCCGCCTTGGCTTCGGCCACGGCACGGTTGAGGTGCTTGGCGGCGGTGGTGTACTCGCCGCGCAGGAAGATATAACCCCGATAGGTTTTCAGCGCGCGGGCGCTGATCAGCATGCCTTCGATCAGCAGATGGGGCAGTTGCTCCATCAGCATGCGGTCTTTCCAGGTGTTGGGCTCCATTTCATCCGCGTTGCACAACAGGTAGCGGATGTTGATGGATTCGTCCTTGGGCATCAGGCCCCACTTAACACCCGTGGGGAAGCCTGCACCGCCGCGGCCTTTAAGGCCGGCGTCTTTCACTGTCTGGACGATATCGTCCTGGGCCATGTCGGCGAAGGCCTTGCGCGCGGCGGCGTAGCCGTTCTTGGCCTGGTATTCGTCAAGCCATACCGGCTCACCGTCATCACGCAGGCGCCAGGTCAGCGGGTGGGTCTCGGCCGAACGCTTGATCAGGTTGGCCGGGCCGAAGGAAGTCAGGGTCATGGGTAGCCCTCGAGCAATTGGGTCACGCCAGCAGGCTGTACGTCACCGAATGTGTCGTCGTCGATCATCAACGCCGGCGCCTTGTCGCAGTTGCCCAGGCAGCACACCGGCAGCAGCGTGAAGCGGCCGTCGGCGGTGGTCTGGCCGAGGCCGATGCCCAGTTTGGCCTGGATCTCGCTGACCACGGACTCGTGGCCACCGATGTAGCAAACCATGCTGTCGCACACGCGAATGATGTGGCGGCCCACCGGCTGGCGGAAGATCTGGCTGTAGAACGTGGCCACGCCTTCAACGTCGCTGGCGGGAATGCCGAGGATCTCGCCGATGGCGTAGAGTGCGCCGTCCGGCACCCAGCCACGTTCCTTCTGGACGATCTTCAAGGCTTCGATCGACGCCGCGCGCGGGTCTTCGTAGTGATGCAGCTCGTGCTCGATGGCCGAGCGCTCGGTTTCACTCAGGGTGAAACGGTCTGTCTGGATAAGCGTGCTGTTCATGCTTAGCGGTCCACGTCGGCCATAACGAAATCGATACTACCCAGGTACGCAATCAAGTCCGCGACCATCTCGCCTTTGATCACCGAAGGGATCTGCTGCAAGTGCGGGAAGCTTGGGGTACGAATCCGGGTGCGGTAGCTCATGGTGCCGCCATCGCTCGTCAGGTAATAACTGTTGATGCCCTTGGTCGCTTCAATCATCTGGAAGGACTCGTTGGCCGGCATCACCGGGCCCCACGAGACTTGCAGGAAGTGCGTGATCAGGGTTTCGATGTGCTGCAGCGTGCGCTCTTTGGGCGGCGGCGTGGTCAGCGGGTGATCCGCCTTGTACGGGCCTGCCGGCATGTTGCGCATGCATTGCTCGATGATCTTCAGGCTCTGGCGCATTTCTTCGACGCGCACGATGCAACGGTCGTAGGCATCGCCATTGGCCGCCAGCGGCACTTCGAACTCGAAGTTCTGGTAGCCGGAGTACGGGCGCGCCTTGCGCAGGTCGAAGTCGCAACCGGTGGAACGCAGGCCGGCACCGGTGACGCCCCATTCCAGGGCCTCTTTGGTGTTGTATTGCGCGACGCCGATGGTACGGCCCTTGAGGATGCTGTTATCCAGGGCGGCCTTCTGGTACTCGTCCAGACGCTTGGGCATCCAGTCGATGAATTCCTTGACCAGGCGCTCCCAGCCGTTCGGCAGGTCGTGGGCCACACCGCCGATGCGGTACCAGGCCGGGTGCAGGCGGAAACCGGTGACGGCTTCGATGACCTTGTAGGCGCGCTGGCGGTCGGTGAAGGTAAAGAACACCGGGGTCATGGCGCCGACGTCCTGGATGTAGGTACCCAGGAACAGCAGGTGGCTGGTGATGCGGAAGAACTCGGCCATCATGATGCGGATGGTGTCGACGCGGTCCGGCACTTTGATACCGGCCAGCTTCTCGACCGAGAGCACGTACGGCAGGTTGTTCATCACGCCGCCGAGGTAGTCGATACGGTCGGTGTAGGGGATGAAGCTGTGCCAGGACTGTCGCTCGGCCATCTTCTCGGCGCCACGGTGGTGGTAGCCGATGTCCGGGACGCAGTCGACGATTTCCTCGCCATCCAGTTGCAGGATGATCCGGAAGGCACCGTGGGCCGAAGGGTGGTTCGGGCCCAGGTTGAGGAACATGTAGTCCTCGTTGGTGCCGGAACGCTTCATGCCCCAGTCTTCCGGACGGAAGCGCGCGGCCTCTTCTTCAAGCTGCTGCTTGGCGAGGGTCAGGCTGAACGGGTCGAATTCGGTGGCGCGGGCAGGGTAGTCCTTGCGCAGCGGGTGACCTTCCCAGGTCGGCGGCATCATGATGCGCGTCAGGTGCGGGTGGCCCGGGAAATCGATACCGAACATGTCCCACACTTCACGCTCGTACCAGCTGGCGTTCGGCCAGATACCGGTCACGGTCGGGACGCTCAGGTCGCTCTCGCTCAGCGCGACCTTGATCATCACGTCACTGTTACGTTCCAGCGACATCAAGTGGTAGAACACGGTGAAATCGGCGCCGCTCGGCAAGCCCTGGCGCTTGGTGCGCAGACGCTCGTCCACGCCATGCAGGTCATAGAGCATGACGTACGGCTTGGGCAGGTTGCGCAGGAAGCTCAGGACTTCGACGAGCCTGGCACGCGCCACCCACAGCACCGGCATACCGGTGCGTGTGGCCTGGGCGGTGAAGGCGTTAGGGCCAAAACGGTTATTGAGTTCGACAACCACATCCTGGTCGTCTGCCTTGTAAGGCGGGATATACAGAGCACTGCCTGTAGTCATGGTTTTTTATCGCTTTCGGTCAACGTAAAGAATGAAGCCAGGTTTTCGTTCTATAAAAAGAAGCGGGCTGGATCAGACTTCGTCGGGGCTGCGCAGGTTGGTGACTGCGATTCGCTGTTCGCGGCGCTGTTCCTTTTGGGACGGCATCTCGGCGCGGTACACGCCTTGATCGCCGACGACCCAGGACAGCGGGCGACGCTCCTTGCCAATCGATTCCTGCAACAGCATCAAGCCTTGCAGGAATGCTTCGGGACGGGGCGGGCAGCCAGGCACGTAGACGTCCACGGGCAGGAACTTGTCCACCCCTTGAACGACGGAGTAGATGTCGTACATGCCACCGGAGTTGGCGCACGAACCCATGGAGATCACCCATTTCGGTTCGAGCATTTGCTCATAGAGACGCTGGATGATCGGCGCCATCTTGATAAAGCAGGTACCGGCGATAACCATGAAATCCGCCTGGCGCGGCGATGCCCGGATAACCTCGGCGCCAAAGCGCGCGATGTCGTGGGGCGCCGTGAAGGCGGTGGTCATTTCCACGTAGCAGCACGAAAGGCCGAAGTTGTACGGCCACAGGGAGTTCTTACGCCCCCAGTTGACCGCGCCACTCAGCACGTCTTCCAGCTTGCCCATGTAGATGTTTTTGTGGACTTGGTCTTCTAACGGGTCGGAAACGGTTTCCCGTTCGCCGATGGGGTACTGCTCGTTAGGAGCATCCGGGTCGATCCTGGTGAGATTGTATTGCATCGCCAAAGCCTCATTGTTTCAGCTTCGCTTGCCGCTTGCGACGAGCTTCCGGAGCCCAGTCAAGGGCGCCCACTCGGAACAGGTAGACAAGACCTGCCAACAGAATTGCTATGAAAACGAGAGCTTCGACGAATCCGGTCCAGCCGCTTTCGCGGACGGACACAGACCAGGCAAAGAGAAAGAGGGCTTCGATATCGAAGATCACGAAGAGCATCGCGACCAGATAGAATTTGGCTGAGAGCCGCAAGCGGGCGCCACCTGTAGGTAGCATGCCGGACTCGAACGGTTCGTTTTTGCTGCGACCCCAGGCTTTTGACCCGAGGAGGCTGGAGACGCCGAGCATGAAGGCGCAAAGCCCCACAACACCGAGGAGGAAAATGGCAAAGCCCCAGTTGTGGGCCATGAGTCCTGTCGCGTCGGTCATGCTGGAAATCCTTAACAGAGAGCAAAGGTCTCTGAGCTCGAAAAAGTCACGATGCAGTGACGATATGTCGCACTGCAATCAATCGCGGTGATTTTATGGCTAAACACCGGGCAAGTAAAATTCCTGTGGCGAAATTATTCGGCGGAATAAGCACATAGTGCACCTTTATAGGGCTGTAGCCCTTGCAGGGCGGGCATTAGCGGGCTTTTTATCAAATGTGTTTTGTTTAAGTGGTAACGAAGTTTTCTCATTCCAAATGATAATGAATATTGTTTGCGTGGGGTTTAAGCGAATGTTTCTCGTGTAGCGGGGTAAGTTGCCGTTACTTGGTTGAGTGTCGCTTAGTTATGGGTGCGCATCTTTTAACTGATTTGATCCGGGCGGACACCGCTCTGGATCAATGTTTTTTGCAAAATCCCTTGTGGGAGGGGGCTTGCCCCCGATTGCCGGGTGTCAGTCAGCACATCGGTTGCTGGCCCACCGCTATCGGGGGCAAGCCCCCTCCCACATTTTGATCTGCGTTGTTCCAGCGGCATTTTTTACGCGCAAAAAAACGCCCCGAACCAGTCGGGGCGTGATGGCTGTGCGGCACTGCGGTTAGGTCTTCCCTGGGGCCGCAGTGGCCGTGTACTCAGTCACTCAGTGGAACTGCTCTTCCTCGGTCGAACCGGTCAGCGCGGTCACGGACGAGGTGCCGCCCTGGATCACGGTGGTCATGTCGTCGAAGTAGCCGGTACCCACTTCCTGTTGGTGCGCCACGAAGGTGTAGCCTTTGGCGGCGTCAGCGAATTCCTGCTCCTGCAGTTTCACGTAGGCGGTCATGTCGTTGCGGGCGTAGTCGTGCGCCAGGTTGAACATGCTGTGCCACATGTTGTGAATGCCGGCCAGGGTGATGAACTGGTGCTTGTAGCCCATGGCGGACAGTTCACGCTGGAACTTGGCGATGGTCGCGTCGTCCAGGTTCTTCTTCCAGTTGAAGGAAGGCGAGCAGTTGTAGGACAGCAGTTGGTCCGGGTATTCCTTCTTGATCGCTTCGGCGAAGCGACGCGCTTCGTCCAGGTCCGGCTTGGCGGTTTCGCACCAGATCAGGTCGGCGTACGGCGCGTAGGCCAGGCCACGGGCGATTGCCTGGTCGAGACCGGCGCGCACTTTATAGAAACCTTCCTGGGTGCGTTCGCCGGTGACGAATGGCTGGTCGTACGGGTCGCAGTCCGAAGTCAGCAGGTCAGCGGCGTTGGCATCGGTGCGCGCCAGGATGATGGTTGGCGTACCGGCAACGTCAGCGGCCAAACGGGCGGCGGTCAATTTCTGTACGGCTTCCTGGGTCGGAACCAGCACTTTGCCGCCCATGTGGCCGCATTTTTTCACCGAGGCCAACTGGTCTTCGAAGTGCACGCCGGCGGCGCCCGCCTCGATCATGCTCTTCATCAGCTCGTAGGCGTTGAGTACGCCGCCGAAACCGGCTTCGGCGTCGGCCACGATAGGCGCGAAGTAGTCGATGTAGCCTTCATCGCCCGGACCTTTACCGGCTTTCCACTGGATCTGGTCGGCACGACGGAACGAGTTGTTGATGCGCTTGACCACGGTCGGCACGGAGTCCACCGGGTACAGCGATTGGTCGGGGTACATGGATTCAGCGGAGTTGTTGTCCGCGGCCACTTGCCAGCCGGACAGGTAGATCGCCTGGATACCGGCTTTTACCTGCTGCACTGCCTGGCCGCCAGTAAGGGCGCCCATGCAGTTGACGAAATCTTTGTCGGGACGGAAGGACGGCTTGGCACCCTGGGTGACCAGGTTCCACAGCTTCTCGGCGCCGAGTTTTGCAAAGGTGTGCTCAGGTTGGACCGAGCCACGCAGGCGGACGACGTCAGCAGCGGAATAAGCGCGGGTCACGCCTTTCCAGCGTGGGTTTTCAGCCCAGTCTTTTTCAAGGGCTGCAATTTGCTGTTCGCGTGTCAGTGCCATGTAGTTAAACCTCGTCGTCGCGTCTTGTAGGGTTCGAAGGCCCTTCCCAGGGCCCTTGATTAGCGGGAGCGAGGCCATCATGCACAGCCTTTTTGGGGTCGTCAAATGTTTTGTAGTGCTTTTTTTATGGCACTACATATTTAGTCTAATACGACTCGCCAGTCAGTTTTTGGTGCTTCAGTTCAGCGTGTCGACCTTGACCCGCACCGTCAGGTCATCGCGGCCCTGAGTAGCGTAGCTGCGGGTTGTAGAGGATTTATCGGCCTGGGTCTCACGGTTGATGCCGGCCAGGGAAATCCATTCGCCCAGGCGGCCGCTGACAGTTGTGTCGGTACTTTGTACGTTCACTACATCGGGACGTTCCTGGCTCATGCGGTCACGGTTGGTACTGATGGCCAGGTGAACGGTCTCGCCGGTGACGCTGGCGGTCACGTAGAAACCCTGGGTGACGTTGCGATACTGGGTCTGGTTCTGCAGGCGACCGTAGCTGTCCTGCTGGGTGGTGGTCAGCGGTACGCTTTGGCCGACCTGGATCAGCGCGGGCACGCCTTCGCTGGCCTGGACCTGCTGGATGCCGCCGTCGCGGCTGGTGGTGCCGTAGCTGATGATACGGGTCTGGCTGTCGCCGCTGGTCTGCTGGTTGTTTTCATTGGTGTCGACGGTGATCAGCAGGCGCTTGGCCGGGGTGTCGAGTTGAGCGAGCAGGGTGCGCAGGCCTTCGATCTTTGTCGGCGCCGCGTTGACGATGAGCTGATTGCCATAGGCACTCACGGTGCCATCCTTGCCGATAAAGTTCTGCGCCACGGGCAGCAGGTCGGCGCTGGTGCGGTTGCTCAGGTTGACCACTTCGGTGTCGGCCATGGCCGATGCGCTGGCAGCCAGGAGGAGGGCGGTGAGCAGGGTGCGTAGGGACATGTCCGTTATCTCTGCAATTCATTTGGCTTGGATAGTGCCAGTTTGTCGGCCCGTCGGGTCGCAAGTTGAATCGTAGACGGCAAAATGCCCTGGCAAGGCAGGGCATTTTGTGGTGTTGCTGAAATAGCTATCGGGGGCAAGCCCCCTCCCACATTTTGACCGAGTACATCTTCAAGTGTGGGAGGGGGCTTGCCCCCGATAGCCGCGACGCGGTCCCGGATCAGTCCCCGCGCACCATATCCACATGCGGAATCCCGACTTCAAGAAACTCATCACTGACAATCTTGAAGCCCAGCCGCTCGTAGAACGGCGCGGCATACACCTGTGCACTGAGGAATTGCCGGCTCTGGCCGCGCTTCTCGGCCACGCCGATCACCGCTTCCATCAGCTTGTCGCCAACCTTCAGCCCGCGCCAGTCCTTGAGTACCGACACGCGGCCGATCTCGCCGCTGGGCAGCAGCCGCGCGGTGCCAATCGGGAAATCACCTTCGAACGCCAGAAAGTGCATTGCGCCAGCGTCGTCCGCGTCCCATTCCAGCTCGGGTGGAACCGATTGTTCAGCGATGAATACCGCTTCACGAATGCGCCGAATCTCGTCGATATCCTTTCGCCAGTCCGCGACACTTACGTGAATCCTATTCATCCGCAAACCCCAGGCTGCCTTGCTTGACCAGTTCGCACAGCAGGTCGCGGCCGTCTTCGTCGGCCAGCCAGGCGCCGAGGTTCTCGCTGTGCAGGGCGTCTGCCGAGCACACCAGTTTCAACAGTTCGCGCAGTTTGCCCGGCAGGTAACGGCTCTGGCCGCTGGCGAACAGCAACACGTCGTCGTCCACTTCCGACCAGGCCAGGCGCGCACTCGGGTTGCGCACCAGGATCGCGCCGTCTTGCAGGCTGCTGATGAAGTCGTCCTCGCCCAGCTCTTCGCCTGCCACCAGCTCCGGGTAGCGCGGTTCGGTCATGAACTGGCCGAACCAGGTCAGCAGCATGCGCTCGTCGCTCATGTGCTCGGCCAGCAGGCTCTTGAGGCGATCCAGCGCATCGCTCTGAATCTGATGCGGGTCGCTGACCGGCTGGGCGTCGGCATCGGTGTAGCGCTCTTCGTCGGTCAGGTATTGGCTGAGGAAGTCGGTGAAGTGGGTCAGCACCTCGGCGGCGCTCGGCGCACGGAAGCCTACCGAGTAGGTCATGCAGTCGTCTTCGGCAATGCCGAAATGCGCCAGGCGCGGCGGCAGGTAGAGCATGTCGCCCGGTTCGAGGACCCATTCGGCGCTTTCTTCGAATTCGGCGAGGATGCGCAGGTCGGCGTGCTGCAGCAGTGGGCTTTCAGAATTGCACATCTGGCCGATTTTCCAGTTGCGCTTGCCCTGGGCTTGCAGCAGGAACACATCGTAGTTATCGAAGTGCGGGCCGACACTGCCACCCGGCGCGGCGAAGCTGATCATCACATCATCGATGCGCCAGCTGGGCAGGAAGCGAAAGTGCTCGAGCAGCTCGGCGACTTCCGGCACGAACTGATCCACCGCCTGTACCAGCAGGGTCCATTCACGCTCGGGCAGGGTGCTGAAGGCGTCTTCGGCGAACGGGCCGCGACGCAGCTCCCACGGACGTTCGCCGTGTTCGATCACCAGGCGCGACTCGACTTCTTCTTCCAGGGCCAGGCCGGCCAGTTCGTCGGCGTCGATCGGGCTTTCGAAGTCGGGGATGGCCTGGCGGATCAGCAGCGGTTTCTTCTGCCAGTAGTCGCGCAGGAATTCCCGTGCCGTGATGCCGCCCAGTAGTTGAAGAGGGATATCAGGATTCATGTGTAACCTATTGAAAAAAAGCACTTTTAAGACAGGAATAAAAACGCCCGGCGCGGCCGGGCGTCTCAAAGGGTCGTGCGATGATCAGATGCGCTTGGCTTGCTCTACAGCGTTACCGATGTAGTTGGCCGGGGTGAGCAGTTTCAGCTCGGCCTTGGCGGCAGCTGGCATGTCCAGGCCGTCGATGAAAGTTTGCAGCGCATCGGAGGTGATGCCCTTGCCGCGCGTCAACTCTTTGAGCTTCTCGTAAGGGTTTTCGATGTTGTAGCGGCGCATCACGGTCTGGATCGGCTCAGCCAGGACTTCCCAGCAGGCATCCAGGTCAGCGGCGATTTTCTGCTCGTTGAGCTCCAGCTTGCTGATGCCCTTGAGGCTGGCTTCATACGCGATCACGCTGTGGGCAAAGCCCACGCCGAGGTTGCGCAGTACGGTGGAGTCGGTCAGGTCGCGCTGCCAGCGCGAGATCGGCAACTTGCTGGCCAGGTGCTGGAACAGGGCGTTGGCGATGCCGAGGTTGCCTTCGGAGTTTTCGAAGTCGATCGGGTTGACCTTGTGCGGCATGGTCGACGAACCGATTTCACCGGCAATGGTGCGCTGCTTGAAGTAGCCCAGGGAGATGTAGCCCCAGATATCGCGATCGAAGTCGATCAGGATAGTGTTGAAGCGTGCGATCGCGTCGAACAGCTCGGCGATGTAGTCGTGGGGTTCGATCTGCGTGGTGTAGGGGTTGAAGCCCAGGCCCAGCTCGTCTTCGATGAAGGCGCGGGCGTTGGCTTCCCAGTCGATCTCGGGGTAGGCCGACAGGTGTGCGTTGTAGTTGCCCACGGCGCCGTTGATCTTGCCCAGCAGCGGCACGGCGGCGACTTGCGCGATCTGGCGCTCCAGGCGGTACACCACGTTGGCCAGTTCCTTGCCCAGGGTGGTCGGCGATGCCGGCTGGCCGTGGGTGCGCGAGAGCATCGGCACGGCGGCGAAGCGGATCGCCAGTTCGCGGATCGCTTCGGCGGTCTGGCGCATCAGCGGCAGCATTACGTCATCACGGCCTTCGCGCAGCATCAGGGCGTGGGACAGGTTGTTGATGTCCTCGCTGGTGCAGGCAAAGTGGATGAACTCGCTGACCTGGGCCAGTTCCGGCAGCTTGGCCGCTTGCTCTTTGAGCAGGTACTCGATGGCTTTGACGTCGTGGTTGGTGGTGCGCTCGATCTCTTTCACACGCTCGGCGTGCTCCAGGGAGAAGTTTTCCGCCAGGGTATTCAAGGCAGCGTTGGCCTCGGCGGAAAACGCCGGCACTTCGCTGATGGCGGGGTGAGCGGCCAGGCGCTGGAGCCAGCGCACTTCAACCAGGACACGAGCACGGATCAAACCGTATTCGCTGAAAATAGGGCGCAGGGCCTGGGTTTTGCCGGCGTAGCGGCCGTCAACAGGGGAAACCGCAGTGAGCGAAGAAAGCTGCATGGGGTGTTCTCGGACAGTCGGGCAACGAAATGGGGCGCGTATCATACATGAAAAAATTCGCCGGTCCGTCGCCAACTGACCGGCGTATTACGCGTAACAGCGTGAAAAAGGTTTGCTGGTGCGACTTATTCGTTGCGCATCAACGGGTAAAGCTCTTTGAGCAATTTGCGTCGGCTGATCACCAACTGCCAACGATGACCGCCCAACTGGCGCCACAACCGCGCCGAACGAATCCCCGCCAGGAGCAGGGCGCGGATTTTCGAGGCGTTGTTTGGTTGCTGCAGGTTGCGCATGTCGCCGTGCACCTGGATGCGCTGGCGCAAGGTGCTCAAGGTGTCCTGATACAGCGCGCCACAGGCTGCGATCACGTTTTCGTGGGCCGGGCCAAAATGTTCAACCTGGGATTGGATCTGCGGCAGGCGTTTGCCGATGGTTTCGAGCAGGTCGTCGCGCTTGGCCAACTGGCGCTCGAGGCCGAGCATCGACAGGGCGTAGCGCAAGGGTTCGCGCTGCAGGGTGCTGGGGTCGCGTTCCAGGGCGCCGATCAAGGCCCGGTAACCTTCACGCAAGGCCAGGTCGTCGCCGCCGTAGACTTCCAGGGTGTCCTTGGGGTCGCGGATCAACAGGCTGCCGAGCATGCAGGTCAGGCCTGCCTCGGTGACCTGGCCGGTCTTGGCGATCTTGTCCACCAGTACCGCAGCCAGAAATACACCGCCAAGGGCCGTCAATTGCTCTTGGGTCGGGCTCATGCCGGGTTGCTCCAGGCTTGCGCGACTTCGATGACGCCGCCGCCCAGGCAGATTTCGCCGTCATAGAACACCACGGATTGGCCTGGAGTGACCGCGCGTTGCGGGTCATCGAAGGTGGCGCGGTAACCCGTGGCGGTTTTTTCCAGGGTGCACGGCTGGTCGCTCTGGCGATAGCGTACTTTGGCGGTCAGCCGGCGCGGGGTGCTCAGGTCAATCGGGTTGACCCAATAGATGTCCGAAGCAAGCAGGGCGCCTGAGAACAGCAGCGGGTGTTCGTTGCCCTGGCCGACGATCAGCACGTTGTTTTCCAGGTCCTTGACCAGCACGTACCACGGCTCTTCACCGGCGTCTTTCAAGCCGCCGATGCCCAGGCCCTGACGCTGGCCGATGGTGTGGTACATCAGGCCGTGGTGACGGCCGATCACTTCGCCGTCGGTGGTTTTGATTTCGCCCGGTTGTGCCGGCAGGTATTGCTTGAGGAAATCACTGAAGCGGCGTTCGCCGATAAAGCAGATGCCGGTAGAGTCTTTCTTCTTGGCGGTGGCCAGGCCGTGTTTCTCGGCGATCCTGCGCACTTCGGGCTTTTCCAGCTCACCGACCGGGAACAGGGTCTTGGCGATCTGTTCACCGCCGACGGCGTGCAGGAAGTAGCTCTGGTCCTTGTTCGGGTCCAGGCCCTTGAGCAGTTCGGTACGGCCATCGATATCGCGGCGGCGTACGTAGTGGCCAGTGGCGATCAGGTCGGCGCCCAGCATCATGGCGTAGTCGAGGAACGCCTTGAACTTGATCTCGCGGTTGCACAGGATGTCCGGGTTCGGCGTACGGCCGGCCTTGTATTCGGCCAGGAAGTGCTCGAACACGTTGTCCCAGTATTCGGCGGCGAAGTTGGCGGTGTGCAGCTTGATACCGATCTTGTCGCACACGGCCTGGGCGTCCGCCAGGTCGTCCATGGCGGTGCAATATTCCGTTCCATCGTCTTCTTCCCAGTTCTTCATGAACAGGCCTTCCACCTCATAACCCTGCTCCATGAGCAGAACGGCGGAAACGGAAGAATCCACGCCGCCGGACATGCCGACGATGACGCGCTTCTTTTGTGTGTCAGAAGGGGCTGGATCACGCATAGGGTTTCAACGGGTGTCTTGAAAAAGGACGCGATTCTAGCAGGCCTGGGCCCGCAAGGCTAAAGAGAAGGACGGATCAATTCCAGGCTGTGACGCTGGCCGGCCAGATAATCATCGATACAGCGGATGATCAGCTCGCTGCGCCAGTCGTCGCGCAGGCCCATCAGCTCGTCCCGGGTCAGCCAGCGGGCGCGTAGGATGCCTTCGTCGAGTTGATGGTCCGGGTGGTGTTTCAGCGCCTTGGCGATGAAACAGACCCGTTGATAGGTCACGCCGTTGCTCGGGGCGGTGTAGAGGTAGATGCCGACGATGCCGGTGGCTTCGACGTCCCAGCCGGTTTCTTCGAGGGTTTCACGCACGGCGGCTTCGGTCAGGGTTTCGTTCGGGTCCAGGTGCCCGGCGGGCTGATTGAGTACGGCACGGCCGCCCTTGAGTTCTTCGACCATGAGGAAGCGGCCGTTGTCTTCGACGAGGGTGGCGACGGTGATGTGGGGGAGCCAGGTCATGGGGTGCCTCTAGATTCAGGGAGGGGCGGTGCGTTCTTGGGTCAGGATTGCAGTCAATGTGGGAGGGGGCTTGCTCCTGATGATGGCCTCTGGGTCGACCAGGATGTTGTGTCGATCCCGGTCCAAATGTGGGAGGGGCGGTGCGACGATTCGACTTGCCCCCGATGGCGGCCTCTGGGCTGGTCGGGATGTTGGATTGGACCGGGTACATATCCGTTTCTGCGGTAACGGCTGCTAATGGTTCCGCTTTTACAGCGGCTCACTTTTGAAAAGCGCAAAAGTAAGCAAAACGCTCTTGCCCCACCACTCGGCACCTCGCCTGCGTTCGGCCAGCGTGGTTTAACGGGGCTCCTGAGATCAAGATCAAATGCCAGATCAAGAGCGGCTCGCTTCGCATCGTGGTTACGTTTGGGCGCGGCTGCGTTGTTAAGTGTACACCGCCGTCTGTAGGAGCGAGCTTGCTCGCGAAAAACGTCAACGATAACGCGTGCTTTCTGAATGAGCGCGGTGCCTGTGAGTTTTTCGCGAGCAAGCTCGCTCCTACAAAAAGCCCTGACTGACTGGTATTAGGGTAGGCCCACTGCCGCATTTGACCCGGTTTCTTCAGTTAAACAGTGGAAACAGAAACCCCGGCACTCGGCCGGGGTTTCTTTGCATCGTTACAACCTTACTTCAACTTGGCAATCGCCGCATTGAGGGTGTTGCTTGGACGCATGGCCTTGCTGGTCAGCTCGGGGTTCGGCGCGTAGTAGCCGCCGATGTCCACTGGCTTGCCCTGTACGGCGTTGAGCTCGGCAACGATGGTTGCTTCGTTCGCGGCCAGGGTCTGGGCCAGTTCGCCGAACTGCGCTTGCAGGGCAGTGTCTTCGGTCTGGGCGGCCAGGGCCTGGGCCCAGTACAGCGCCAGGTAGAAGTGGCTGCCGCGGTTGTCGATGTTGCCGACTTTGCGCGATGGCGACTTGTTGTTGTCGAGGAATTGGCCAGTGGCCTGGTCCAGGGTTTTGGACAGTACCAGGGCTTTCGGGTTGTTGTACGTCACGCCCAGATGCTCAAGGGACGCGGCCAGGGCCAGGAACTCGCCCAGGGAATCCCAGCGCAGGAAGTTTTCTTCCACCAACTGCTGCACGTGTTTCGGCGCCGAGCCGCCGGCGCCGGTTTCGAACAGGCCACCGCCGTTCATCAGCGGCACGATCGAAAGCATCTTGGCGCTGGTACCCAGTTCCATGATCGGGAACAGGTCGGTCAGGTAGTCGCGCAGTACGTTACCGGTCACCGAGATGGTGTCCAGGCCCTTGCGGGTGCGCTCCAGGGTGAACTTCATCGCGTCGACCGGCGACATGATGCGGATGTCCAAGCCTTCAGTGTTGTGGTCTTTCAGGTAAGCCTGAACTTTCTCGACCACGACGCCATCGTGCGCGCGCTGTGGGTCCAGCCAGAAGATGGCCGGGGTGTTGCTGGCGCGGGCGCGGTTGACGGCCAGTTTGACCCAGTCCTGGATCGGCGCGTCTTTGGTCTGGCACATGCGGAAGATGTCGCCGGCTTCGACCGACTGTTCCATCAGCAGCTTGCCCTGGCTGTCGGTGACGCGGACGACGCCGTCAGCCTTGATCTGGAAGGTCTTGTCGTGGGAGCCGTACTCTTCGGCTTTCTTGGCCATCAGGCCAACGTTCGGCACGCTGCCCATGGTGGTTGGGTCGAAGGCGCCATTGGCCTTGCAGTCTTCGATGACGGCCTGGTAGATGGTGGCGTAGCAGCGATCCGGGATCACGGCCTTGGTGTCGTGCAACTGGCCGTCGGTGCCCCACATTTTGCCGGAGTCACGGATCATGGCCGGCATCGAGGCGTCGACGATGACGTCGCTCGGCACGTGCAGGTTGGTGATGCCTTTGTCGGAGTTGACCATCGCCAGCGATGGGCGAGCGGCGTAGACCGCCTGGATGTCCGCTTCGATCTGCGCCTGCTGGTCAGCCGGCAGCGCCTTGATACGGGCGTACAGGTCGCCGATGCCGTTGTTCAGGTTGAAGCCGATCTGCTCAAGCACAGTGGCGTGCTTGGTCAGGGCGTCCTTATAGAACTCGGCGACGATCTGGCCGAACATGATCGGGTCGGAGACCTTCATCATGGTGGCTTTCAAGTGAACCGACAGCAGCACGCCTTGCTTCTTGGCGTCTTCGATCTCGGCGGCGATGAATGCGCGCAGGGCTTTTTTGCTCAGCACGGCGGTGTCAATGATCTCGCCGGCCTGTACCGAGGTCTTTTCCTTCAGGACAGTGGCGGTGCCGTCTTGAGCGATCAGCTCGATTTTGACAGCGTCAGCGGCTTCGATCTGTACGGCTTTTTCGCTGCCGTAGAAGTCGCCATTGCTCATGTGGGCGATGTGCGACTTGGAGTCGGCAGCCCAGGCGCCCATTTTGTGCGGGTGCTTGCGTGCGTAGTTCTTGACCGACAGCGGTGCGCGGCGGTCGGAGTTGCCTTCGCGCAGTACCGGGTTCACGGCGCTGCCCTTGACCTTGTCGTAACGTGCACGGGTTTCTTTTTCCGCGTCGGTGGTGACGGTTTCCGGGTAGTCCGGCAGGGCGTAGCCCTGGGCCTGCAGTTCCTTGATCGCGGCTTGCAGCTGCGGGGTCGAGGCGCTGATGTTAGGCAGCTTGATGATGTTGGCTTCAGGCGTAACGGCCAGGTCGCCCAGTTCGGCGAGGTGGTCCGGGATGGCCTTGGCGCCCAGTTGCTCGGGGAAGCTTGCGAGGATGCGCGCGGCGAGGGAAATGTCGCGGGTTTCCACGGCAATATCAGCGGAAGCGGTGAAGGCCTCTACGATAGGCAGCAGTGAATAGGTGGCGAGGGCTGGGGCTTCGTCGGTGAAGGTGTAGATGATCTTCGAGCGGGTGGGCATATTCGGATTAACTCTCTTCTTTGCTGAAAGCGTGCGCAGAAACTCGAGATGCGCCGGGTGGAGCGCGTTCGTTCAAAGTCATCCATGAGCGAAATGTCGAGTGTTCTTCGCGGTGATGTTGGGTTGCATCAGTCGAGCGTCAAGCGTTTGGACTATTGTAATAGTCCTGCTTTCTGGCTGAAGGCTACTGTCTAGAGCGGTCAACCGTCGTGACTCTTTGGTCAGCGGCGGCATTATACATAGGTCGCTATGCTTACGCTGAGCCTTCATACAAAAGGTGGGTCGTCCATTGGTCTAAAGGTCGCAGGCGGGCCGGGTGCGGGCAACGTCGCACGTTGTGCTCAAGATTGGCGGTTTTCCCTTTGCTTTCAGGCTTGTAGGCGACAAGTTATGCTGTTTTCGACGCAAATGAGCATGGCGTGAGGTTTCAGTCGCCATTTATCTGGAGTAGGCTCGAACGCAGCCAGATGTTCAATCCATAGATGGAGTTCAGCATGGGATACAAGAAGATTCAGGTTCCGGCAGTCGGCGACAAAATCACCGTCAATGCAGACCATTCTCTCAATGTTCCTGACCAACCGATCATCCCGTATATCGAAGGAGACGGTATCGGCGTCGACATCAGCCCGGTGATGATCAAGGTGGTCGACGCTGCTGTTGAAAAGGCCTACGGCGGCAAGCGCAAGATCTCGTGGATGGAGGTATATGCCGGCGAGAAGGCCACTCAAGTCTACGACCAGGACACCTGGCTGCCCCAGGAAACCCTGGACGCGGTCAAGGATTACGTGGTGTCCATCAAGGGCCCGCTGACCACCCCGGTCGGCGGCGGCATTCGTTCGCTGAACGTGGCTTTGCGCCAGCAACTCGACCTGTATGTGTGCCTGCGCCCGGTGCGCTGGTTTGAAGGCGTGCCCAGCCCGGTCAAGAAGCCCGGGGACGTGGACATGACCATCTTCCGTGAGAACTCCGAGGACATTTACGCCGGCATCGAGTGGAAGGCCGGTTCGCCCGAGGCGATCAAGGTGATCAAGTTCCTCAAGGAGGAAATGGGGGTGACCAAGATCCGTTTCGACCAGGATTGCGGGATTGGCGTCAAGCCGGTGTCGAAAGAGGGCACCAAGCGCCTGGCACGCAAGGCCCTGCAATATGTGGTGGATAACGACCGCGACTCGCTGACCATCGTGCACAAAGGCAACATCATGAAGTTCACCGAAGGTGCCTTCAAGGAATGGGCCTACGAAGTGGCGGCCGAGGAGTTCGGCGCGACCCTGCTCGATGGCGGGCCGTGGATGCAGTTCAAGAACCAAAGGACCGGCAAGAATGTAGTGGTCAAGGATGCGATCGCCGATGCGATGCTCCAGCAGATCCTGCTGCGTCCGGCTGAATATGATGTGATCGCCACGCTCAACCTCAACGGCGACTACTTGTCCGACGCACTCGCGGCGGAAGTGGGCGGCATCGGTATCGCGCCGGGCGCCAACCTGTCAGACACCGTGGCCATGTTCGAGGCCACCCACGGCACGGCACCGAAGTACGCGGGCAAGGATCAGGTCAACCCGGGCTCATTGATTCTGTCGGCGGAAATGATGCTGCGACATATGGGCTGGGTCGAAGCGGCGGATCTGATTATAAAAGGCACTAACGGCGCTATTTCGGCCAAGACCGTGACGTATGACTTCGAGCGGCTGATGGAGGGGGCGACATTGGTGTCGTCGTCGGGCTTTGGTGATGCGTTGATCAAGCATATGTAAACGGGAAGAGCAACTGGCCACTCTGATGACTCAGGATGGCCGGTTTGCCTGTTAAGGTGTTGCTCGATGCTGGTCAGGCTGATTCTTGAGCAGGTACCCTTTCTGCAGCGTCTTCAGTGGTGACGGGCGCGCTGATATTCACAGCATGCAGGCCCTTGGGGCCTTGAATAATCTCAAAGCAGACAGGCTGACCCGCTTTGAGTGTCTTGTAGCCGTCCATCTGGATCGCTGAGTAATGCGCAAAAAGGTCTCCATCTTTTCCATCTTCAAGAATGAAGCCATAACCCTTGGCGTTGTTGAACCACTTGACCTTACCACTAGCCATTCCCTTATCCCTCTGCACCAGACTCCATCACTGGAGTATCATCCCGTCTATCCGTCCTAACCCGAATAAATAAGGTTGACTGCGCGGACCTTTTTTACCCACTGTGGGCTCTATTGGTTGTAACACCGATTTGCCGATAGTCAAGGCGACCAAAGGGTTGGAGTTGAAAATCTGACAGGTCGCCCCCACCACTGTATTTGAACCACTGACGAACCTTTCTTTCCATGCATGCAAATAGCCAGATTCGACTAACATTCAATCAGGATCGCCCGGATCAGGAACATGACGACGACGGTTCTGCAGGCATTGCTGTTCAGGAGGCCAAGCCTGCTTTACAGGCGCCGCCGATGTACAAGGTGGTTTTGTTCAATGATGACTACACACCGATGGATTTCGTGGTCGAAGTGCTCGAGGTGTTTTTTAACCTGAACCGCGAGTTGGCGACCAAGGTAATGCTGGCCGTTCACACAGAAGGACGGGCAGTATGTGGAGTGTTTACCCGCGACATCGCCGAGACAAAGGCCATGCAGGTCAACCAGTACGCCAGGGAAAGCCAGCATCCGCTACTCTGTGAAATCGAGAAGGACGGTTAACGCCGACCACTTGGGTATGAGGTGAAGCTATGTTAAACCGCGAGCTCGAAGTCACCCTCAATCTTGCCTTCAAGGAGGCTCGTTCGAAGCGTCATGAATTCATGACCGTCGAACACCTGCTGCTGGCACTTTTGGATAACGAAGCTGCCGCCACCGTTCTACGTGCGTGCGGCGCCAACCTCGACAAACTCAAGCATGACCTGCAGGAGTTTATCGACTCCACGACGCCACTGATCCCCGTGCATGACGAGGACCGTGAGACCCAGCCAACCCTGGGCTTCCAGCGGGTATTGCAGCGTGCTGTCTTCCACGTACAGAGCTCCGGTAAGCGTGAAGTCACGGGCGCCAATGTGCTGGTGGCGATTTTCAGCGAGCAGGAAAGCCAGGCCGTGTTTCTGCTCAAGCAGCAGAGCGTGGCCCGTATCGATGTCGTCAACTACATCGCCCACGGCATCTCCAAGGTGCCCGGGCATGGCGATCATTCCGAGGGTGAGCAGGATATGCAGGACGACGAGGGCGGTGAGTCTTCTTCTTCAAGCAACCCGCTGGATGCCTATGCCAGCAACCTCAATGAACTGGCGCGCCAGGGGCGGATCGATCCGCTGGTGGGGCGTGAGCTGGAGGTTGAGCGCGTAGCGCAGATCCTCGCGCGTCGTCGCAAGAACAACCCATTGCTGGTCGGTGAGGCGGGCGTGGGTAAAACCGCGATTGCCGAGGGCCTGGCCAAGCGTATCGTCGACAATCAGGTGCCGGACCTGCTGGCCAACAGTGTCGTCTACTCCCTGGACCTGGGCGCATTGCTCGCCGGGACCAAGTACCGTGGCGATTTCGAGAAGCGTTTCAAAGCGCTGCTCGGCGAACTGAAAAAACGCCCGCAGGCGATCCTGTTCATCGACGAGATTCACACCATTATTGGCGCGGGTGCCGCGTCGGGCGGGGTGATGGATGCGTCCAACCTGCTCAAGCCGCTGCTGTCGTCGGGTGATATCCGCTGCATCGGCTCGACCACGTTCCAGGAGTTTCGCGGCATCTTCGAGAAAGACCGTGCCCTGGCGCGGCGCTTCCAGAAAGTCGATGTGTCCGAGCCTTCGGTTGAAGACACCATCGGTATCCTGCGCGGTCTCAAGGGGCGTTTCGAAGCGCACCATGGCATCGAGTACACCGATGAAGCCCTGCGTGCGGCGGCTGAGCTGGCGTCACGCTACATCAATGACCGGCATATGCCGGACAAGGCCATCGATGTGATCGACGAGGCGGGTGCCTATCAGCGCCTGCAGCCGGTCGAGAAGCGTGTAAAGCGTATCGACGTGCCTCAGGTCGAGGACATCGTGGCGAAGATCGCGCGGATTCCGCCTAAACACGTCAACAGTTCCGACAAGGAACTGCTGCGTAATCTGGAACGTGATCTCAAGCTGACCGTATTCGGCCAGGATGCGGCCATCGACGCGTTGTCCACCGCGATCAAGCTATCGCGTGCGGGCCTCAAGTCGCCGGACAAACCAGTGGGTTCGTTCCTGTTTGCAGGCCCCACCGGCGTCGGTAAGACCGAGGCGGCGCGGCAGTTGGCCAAGGCCATGGGGATCGAGCTGGTGCGCTTTGACATGTCCGAATACATGGAGCGTCACACCGTGTCGCGCCTGATCGGTGCGCCTCCGGGCTATGTCGGTTTCGACCAGGGCGGTCTGCTGACCGAAGCGATCACCAAGCAGCCGCATTGTGTATTGCTGCTCGATGAAATCGAGAAGGCCCACCCGGAAGTCTTCAACCTGCTGCTGCAGGTGATGGACCACGGCACCCTGACCGACAACAACGGGCGCAAGGCGGATTTCCGCAACGTGATCGTGATCATGACCACCAACGCCGGTGCCGAAACCGCTGCGCGGGCTTCGATCGGCTTCAGCCATCAGGATCACTCTTCCGATGCAATGGAAGTGATCAAGAAGAGCTTCACGCCGGAGTTCCGCAACCGTCTGGATACCATTATCCAGTTTGGTCGCCTCAGCCATGAGGTTATCAAAAGCGTGGTGGACAAGTTCCTCACCGAACTTCAGGCACAGTTGGAAGACAAGCGCGTGCAGTTGGAAGTCACCGAAGCGGCGCGCAGTTGGATTGCCGAAGGTGGCTACGATGCGGCAATGGGCGCACGCCCGATGGCGCGTCTGATCCAGGACAAGATCAAGCGGCCGTTGGCCGAAGAGATCCTGTTCGGCGAGCTGTCCGACCATGGCGGCGTGGTGCATATCGATCTGAAGGACGGCGAACTGACCTTCGACTTCGAAACCACGGCGGAAATGGCCTGATCGATAGCTACG
This sequence comes from Pseudomonas sp. 34 E 7, assembly GCF_900005715.1. Classification (NCBI taxonomy): domain Bacteria; kingdom Pseudomonadati; phylum Pseudomonadota; class Gammaproteobacteria; order Pseudomonadales; family Pseudomonadaceae; genus Pseudomonas; species Pseudomonas sp. 34 E 7. The sequence continues at coordinate 14,125 of NZ_CVTX01000107.1, read as the reverse complement.
GGCGCCAATGTGGGAGGGGGCTTGCCCCCGATAGCAGTGTTTCAGTCGCTACATGAGTGACTGATCTACCGCTATCGGGGGCAAGCCCCCTCCCACATTGGTTTTGGGTGTCAGGTAAATAACACACACACACAAAAACGCCCGGCATAACCGGGCGTTTTGTATTGACTTGCTTAGCGAGCGCGGTAAGTGATGCGCCCTTTGCTCAAGTCATAGGGCGTCAGCTCGACGCGCACTTTGTCACCGGTAAGAATACGAATGTAGTTCTTGCGCATCTTGCCGGAGATATGCGCGGTTACGACGTGCCCATTTTCCAACTCCACACGAAACATGGTGTTGGGCAGGGTGTCGACGACAGTGCCTTCCATTTCGAAGCTGTCTTCTTTCGACATGCAGTAAAGCCCTCGGTATCCAGTGAATGGCCCGGTGCAACTGCGCCAGGCAAAAGCGGCGTGCATTGTGCCCGAAAAAGGGTGTTCAAGCCAAGGGGTTCTAGTTAAGCGTTACCCATCTTTGATTAATCAGTAGCTCAATGGGCCGATATTGGGTCTTGTAGTTCATCTTTTTGCAGTTTTTGATCCAGTATCCGAGGTACACCGCCTCCAGTTCCAGGCGCAGCGCTTCACCTATTTGCCAGAGAATCGCAAAGCGCCCCAGGCTGCGGCGTTCTTCGGCGGGCTCATAGAAGGTGTACACCGCCGACAGCCCGTTGGGCAGCAGGTCGGTCACCGCCACGGCCAGCAACCGTCCGTCGAGGCGAAATTCGTAGAAGCGCGAAAAAGGCAGGTCACGCACCAGGAACGTGGAAAATTGATCGCGGCTGGGCGGGAACATATCGCCGTCGGCATGGCGTTGTTCGATGTAGCGTTGATAGAGGTCGAAATATTCTTCGCTGTACTGCGGCTTGACCGCGTTTACCGTCAGGTCGGCGTTGCGCTTGAGAATGCGCTTCTGGTTGCGATCCGGTAAAAACTGCGCGACCGGGATGCGCGCCGGCACGCAGGCGTTGCAGTTCTGGCAATGCGGTCGGTACAGGTGATCGCCGCTGCGCCGAAAGCCCATCTCCGACAGGTCGGCGTACACATGCACGTCCATCGGCTGGCTGGGATCGAGGAACAGTGTGGTGGCCTGCTCGTCGGGCAGATAGCTGCAAGAGTGGGCTTGAGTGGCATAAAACTTCAAGCGCGCCAACTCGGTCATGATCAACCCTCGGAATAAGCTTTGAAATAAGTGTAAGCCAGGTACGCGGATGGCGCCTAAGAAACCCACGGCCCCGAGCTGGGCTGGTCCAAATGATCGCGCAGATACCCGGCGAATTCGCTGCGCGGTATGCCGCGTGCGCCCAGGCTGTGCAGATGATCATTGGGCATCTGGCAGTCAATCAGCACAAACCCCCAGGCCTGCAATTGCCGGGTCAGCGTGGCGAAGCCGAATTTCGAGGCGTTGTCGGCGCGGCTGAACATGGATTCGCCAAAAAACAATTGACCCATCGCCAGGCCGTACAGGCCGCCGACCAGCTCGCCCTGGTCCCAGACCTCCACGGAGTGCGCGTAACCACGCTGATGCAGCGCCAGGTAGGCGCTCTGGATGCTTTCGGTGATCCAGGTGCCGTCTGCATACGCACGAGGCGCCGCGCAGGCCTGGATGACCGCTGCGAAATCCTGATCAAACGTCACGCTATAGCGCTGTTGGCGCAATAATTTGCCTAGGCTGCGCGAGACGTGCAGCTCGTCGGGGAAGATCACCGTGCGTGGGTCGGGTGACCACCAGAGAATCGGCTGGCCTTCGGAGAACCAGGGAAAGCAGCCGTGGCGATAGGCCTGGATCAATCGTTCGGCCGACAGGTCGCCGCCGGCGGCAAGCAGGCCATTGGGTTCGCGCATGGCCTTGGCCAGTGGCGGGAATGTCAGGGTGTCGCGTTGTAACCAGGTCAGCATGGCATCCAGGCTTACGGAAGGGGAGGGGAGTGGCAGGTCGGGCGCCTGCCCCAGGACCTGATTATTGTCGACGCAGCGCCTCGGGGCCAGCGCAAATGGCCGCTCGAGCTGGTTTAGCGTGTAAGGGTGTTTCTGCAACTCTGCGTATAAGGTGCGGTCGTAATCGGGTCTGGCCAATGCAGGCCATTTGCCAAGCTTGCCTTGATTGGTAAATACAGCGCATAAGCCTTTGTCAGCAAAGACAATGCATGCTCAAATTGAACAGGCTGCAACACGTGAACGGCTCAGGCCGCCGGGTGATGGGCAAGTACGTGGCATCGCGCACGCAAACCCGTACAATGCGGCGTTCATGGCGTTATCGCCATTTCATCGATGGGTTATGCAGTGTTAAAAAGTAGATTCAGCAACATTTGTCATTTTTCAGCTGCTCGGATAGAGCAGTCGTGTGCAGTCATTCAACAGATGGACGCGCTAAAAGGCGCAGGAAAAGACCCGTTTTGAAGAAATCCGCCGCAACACCCAAAGCAGCAGTCGTGCCGGCCTGGCGTCAGCACCTGCATTACCGACTCAAGGAAGGTGCGCTGATCGCAATCGGCGCGCTGTGCCTGTTCCTGATGATGGCCTTGCTTACCTATGGCAAGGACGATCCCGGCTGGAGTCATAACAGCAAAATCGACGACGTGCAGAATTTCGGTGGCCCGGTGGGTTCCTACAGCGCCGATATCCTGTTCATGATTCTCGGTTATTTCGCGTACATCTTTCCGCTGTTACTGGCGATCAAGACCTGGCAGATTTTCCGCCAGCGTCACGAGCCTTGGCAGTGGAGCGGCTGGCTGTTCTCCTGGCGCCTGATCGGGCTGGTGTTCCTGGTGTTGTCCGGCGCGGCCCTGGCCCATATCCATTTCCATGCACCGACCGGTCTGCCGGCGGGCGCGGGCGGGGCGCTGGGCGAAAGCCTGGGTGACCTGGCGCGGCGCACCCTGAATATCCAGGGCAGCACGCTGATGTTCATCGCGCTGTTCCTGTTCGGTCTCACGGTGTTCACCGACCTGTCGTGGTTCAAAGTGATGGACGTGACCGGCAAGATCACCCTTGACCTGTTCGAGTTGTTCCAGGGCGCCGCCAACCGTTGGTGGGCGGCGCGTGTGGAGCGCAAGCAGATGGTTGCGCAACTGCGCGAAGTGGACACCCGCGTCAACGAAGTGGTGGCCCCAAGCACGCCGGACCGCCGCGAGCAGGCCAAGGTCAAGGAGCGCCTGATCGAGCGCGAACAGGCCCTGAGCAAGCACATGTCGGATCGCGAGAAGCAGGTGCCGCCGGTGATCGCACCCGCGCCGCCCAAGGCGCCCGAGCCCAGCCACCGCGTGCAGAAAGAGAAACAGGCGCCGCTGTTCATCGACAGCGCCGTCGAAGGCACCTTGCCGCCGATCTCGATTCTTGACCCTGCGGAAAAGAAACAACTCAATTACTCGCCCGAATCCCTGGCGGCCGTCGGCCACCTGCTGGAAATCAAGCTCAAGGAGTTCGGCGTCGAAGTGTCGGTGGACTCGATTCACCCGGGCCCTGTCATTACCCGTTACGAGATTCAGCCGGCCGCAGGCGTCAAGGTCAGCCGCATTTCCAACCTGGCCAAGGACCTGGCGCGCTCCCTGGCCGTGACCAGCGTGCGCGTGGTGGAAGTGATTCCCGGCAAGACCACCGTGGGTATCGAGATTCCCAACGAAGACCGCCAGATCGTGCGTTTCTCCGAGGTACTGTCGACCCCGGAATACGACAACTTCAAATCGCCGGTCACCCTGGCCCTCGGCCATGATATCGGCGGCAAGCCGGTAATCACCGACCTGGCGAAAATGCCGCACCTGCTGGTGGCCGGTACCACCGGTTCCGGTAAGTCGGTGGGTGTGAACGCGATGATCCTGTCGATCCTGTTCAAGTCGGGCCCGGACGACGCCAAGCTGATCATGATCGACCCGAAAATGCTTGAGTTGTCGATCTACGAAGGCATTCCGCACCTGCTCTGCCCGGTAGTGACCGACATGAAGGACGCCGCCAACGCCCTGCGCTGGAGCGTCGCCGAGATGGAGCGTCGCTACAAGCTGATGGCGAAGATGGGCGTGCGTAACCTGTCCGGCTTCAACGCCAAGGTCAAGGAAGCCCAGGACGCCGGTACGCCGCTGACCGACCCGCTTTACAAGCGCGAGAACATTCACGACGAAGCGCCGCTTTTGACCAAGCTGCCGACCATCGTGGTGGTGGTCGACGAATTCGCCGACATGATGATGATCGTCGGCAAGAAGGTCGAAGAACTGATCGCGCGTATCGCCCAGAAGGCCCGTGCGGCCGGGATCCACCTGATCCTCGCCACCCAGCGGCCGTCGGTGGATGTGATCACCGGTCTGATCAAGGCCAACATTCCTACGCGTATGGCGTTCCAGGTGTCGAGCAAGATCGACTCGCGGACCATCATCGACCAGGGCGGCGCCGAGCAACTGCTGGGCCACGGTGACATGCTCTACATGCCGCCCGGCACCAGCCTGCCGATCCGTGTCCACGGGGCGTTCGTTTCCGACGATGAAGTGCATCGCGTGGTGGAAGCCTGGAAACTGCGTGGCGCTCCGGAATACAACGACGACATTCTCGCGGGCGTGGAAGAGGCCGGCAGCGGCTTCGATGGCGGCAGTGGGGGTGGCGACGATGACGCCGAAACCGACGCGCTCTACGACGAAGCCGTGGCGTTCGTGCTGGAAAGCCGCCGTGCCTCGATCTCCGCCGTGCAACGCAAGCTGAAGATCGGCTACAACCGCGCCGCCCGCATGATCGAAGCCATGGAACACGCCGGCGTCGTCACCGCAATGAACACCAACGGCTCGCGCGAAATCATCGCCCCCGGGCAGATGCGCGACTGATCCCGCGCCGCGTGGCAGCACGCGGCGCGCCCTGACTATTCAATGAGGACTCCCATGCGCATTATCCGCATGCTGTTGTTGCCGGCACTGGCCCTGACCGCTGTTTCGGCCCACGCTGACCCGGCTTCCGTGGCCAGTCTGAAGAACCTGCTGGACAAATCCCAGACCCTGACCGCGCGCTTTTCCCAGCTGACCCTGGACGCCGGTGGCACCCAGTTGCAGGAGACCGCAGGCGAAATGGCCGTGCAGCGTCCCGGCCTGTTCTACTGGCACACCGAAGGCAAGGCCGAGCAGACCATCGTGTCCGACGGCCAGAAAGTCACGCTGTGGGACCCGGACCTTGAACAGGCGACCATCAAGAAGCTCGACCCGCGCCTGAACCAGACGCCGGCGCTGCTGCTGTCGGGGGACGTGTCGAAGATCAACGACAGTTTCGACATCACCTCCAAGCAAACCAGCAACGTCATCGAGTTCACGCTCAAGCCCAAATCCAAGGACACCTTGTTCGACACCCTGTCGCTGTCGTTCGGCAACGGCGTGATCAACAACATGCGCCTGGTTGACAGCGTTGGCCAGCGCACCGATATCCTGTTCTCCGGGGTCAAGGCCAACCAGCCTGTGCCCGCGTCCAAGTTCAAGTTCGACATCCCCAAGGGTGCCGACGTGATCCAGGAATAAACTCCCCAGAGGTTTCAAACGCTGCCCATGGATCTGTTTCGAAGTGACCCGATTGCCCAGCCCCTGGCCGCGCGCCTGCGCTCGACCAACCTGGATGAGTACGTCGGTCAGGAACATCTGCTCGCTCGCGGCAAGCCCTTGCGTGAAGCCCTGGAGCAGGGTGCGCTGCACTCGATGATTTTCTGGGGGCCGCCGGGGGTGGGTAAAACCACCCTGGCACGGCTGCTGGCCAAGGTCTCGGATGCACACTTCGAAACGGTCTCCGCCGTGCTGGCCGGGGTCAAGGAGATCCGCCAGGCGGTGGAAGTCGCCAAGCAGCAGGCCGGACAGTACGGCAAGCGCACCATCCTGTTTGTCGACGAAGTGCATCGCTTCAACAAGTCGCAGCAGGACGCATTCCTGCCGTACGTCGAAGACGGCACGTTGATCTTCATCGGCGCCACCACTGAAAACCCGTCTTTCGAACTCAATAACGCGTTGCTCTCGCGGGCTCGCGTCTATGTGCTCAAGAGCCTGGACGAAGCGGCGATGCAGAAGTTGTTGCAGCGTGCCTTGAACGAAGACAAGGGCCTGGGCAAGCGCCAGCTGAGCGTCAGTGAAGAGGGCTTCAAGATCCTGCTCACGGCCGCCGATGGCGATGGCCGGCGTTTTCTCAACCTGTTGGAGAACGCCTCGGACCTTGCCGAAGATGGCGGCGAGATTGGTGTCGACCTGCTGCAAAGCCTGCTGGGCGACACGCGTCGGCGCTTCGATAAGGGCGGTGAAGCGTTCTACGACCAGATATCGGCGCTGCATAAATCCGTACGCGGTTCCAACCCGGACGGCGCGCTGTACTGGTTCGCGCGCATGATCGACGGCGGTTGCGACCCGTTGTACCTGGCGCGCCGCGTGGTGCGCATGGCCAGTGAAGACATCGGCAATGCCGACCCGCGCGCCTTGAGCCTGTGCCTGGCGGCCTGGGACGTGCAGGAACGCCTCGGCAGCCCGGAAGGCGAACTGGCGGTGGCCCAGGCCATCACTTACCTGGCCTGCGCGCCGAAAAGCAACGCGGTGTACATGGGCTTCAAGTCGGCGCTGCGAGCGGCGGCCGAACATGGCTCCCTCGAAGTGCCGATGCATTTGCGCAACGCGCCGACCAAGCTGATGAAACAGCTGGGTTACGGCGATGAATACCGCTATGCCCATGACGAGCCGGACGCCTACGCGGCCGGCGAAGATTACTTTCCCGATGAGCTCGAGCCGCTGGCGCTCTATCAACCGGTGCCCCGTGGCCTGGAGCTGAAGATCGGCGAAAAGCTCAACCATCTGGCCCAACTCGACCGTCTCAGCCCCCGTCAGCGGAGAAAGTAGTGCTCAAGACGATTCTTGCCGTGTCCGCAGCCGGCATCGCTGGTACATTATTGCGTTTCGCCACCGGCACCTGGGTCAGCGCCCATTGGCCGAAGCATTTCTATGCGGCGACCCTGGCGGTCAACCTGGTGGGCTGCCTGATCATCGGGCTGTTGTACGGCTGGTTCCTGTTGCGCCCGGAAGTGCCGATTGAAATTCGCGCCGGCTTGATTGTCGGCTTTGTAGGCGGTCTGACGACCTTTTCATCCTTTTCACTGGATACGCTGCGCCTGCTGGAAAGCGGGCAGGCCCTGGTCGCCTTCGGGTACCTGGGCATCAGCGTGTTCGGCGGGCTGCTCGCCACCTGGGCCGGCCTGTCCCTGACCAAACTTTGATAAACGAGAGACCGACATGCTCGATTCCAAACTGTTACGTAGCAACCTTCAGGACGTAGCGGACCGCCTGGCATCCCGTGGCTTTGCCTTGGATGTTGCGCGCATCGAAGCGCTGGAAGAACAGCGCAAGACCGTCCAGACCCGCACCGAGGCACTGCAGGCTGAGCGGAATGCGCGTTCCAAATCCATCGGTCAGGCCAAGCAGCGCGGCGAAGACATCGCGCCGTTGATGGCGGACGTCGAGCGCATGGGCACCGAGCTGTCCGACGGCAAACTCGAGCTGGACAAAATCCAGTCCGAACTGGATTCGATCCTGTTGGGCATCCCCAATATTCCCCATGAGTCGGTGCCGATTGGCGAGGACGAAGACGGCAACGTCGAAGTGCGCCGCTGGGGCACGCCGAAAGCCTTCGATTTCGAGATCAAGGACCACGTGGCCCTCGGCGAATTGACCGGCGGCCTGGATTTCGAGACCGCCGCGAAAATGTCCGGCGCACGCTTTGCTTTGCTGCGCGGCCCGATCGCCCGCATGCACCGTGCCCTGGCGCAGTTCATGATCAACCTGCACACCGCCGAGCACGGTTACGAAGAAGCCTACACGCCTTACCTGGTGCAGGCGCCGGCGCTGATGGGCACCAGCCAGTTGCCGAAATTCGAGGAAGACCTGTTCAAGATCAGCCGCGACGGCGAAGCCGACCTGTACCTGATCCCGACCGCCGAAGTGTCGCTGACCAACATCGTTGCCGGGGAAATCCTTGATGCCAAGCAATTGCCGTTGAAGTTCGTGGCCCACAGCCCGTGCTTTCGCAGTGAAGCCGGTGCATCCGGTCGCGATACGCGCGGCATGATTCGCCAGCACCAGTTCGACAAGGTCGAGATGGTCCAGGTAGTCGAGCCTTCGACGTCGATGGAGGCGCTGGAGGGCCTGACTGCCAACGCCGAGCGCGTCCTGCAGTTGCTGGAGCTGCCGTACCGCGTACTGGCGCTGTGCACCGGCGACATGGGATTCAGCGCCGTGAAGACTTACGACCTCGAAGTGTGGGTGCCGAGCCAGGACAAATACCGCGAGATTTCGTCGTGCTCCAACTGCGGTGATTTCCAGGCCCGGCGCATGCAGGCGCGGTTCCGTAATCCGGAAACCGGCAAGCCGGAGCTGGTGCACACCCTCAACGGTTCGGGCCTGGCCGTAGGCCGTACGCTGGTGGCCGTGTTGGAAAACTACCAGCAGGCCGACGGTTCGATCCGCGTGCCTGAGGTGCTCAAGCCGTACATGGGCGGCGTCGAGGTCATCGGCTAAATGGAATTTCTGCCGCTGTTTCATAACCTGCGCGGCAGTCGTGTGCTGGTCGTCGGTGGGGGGGAGATTGCCTTGCGCAAATCCCGCCTGCTGGCTGACGCCGGCGCAGTGCTGCGGGTGGTTGCTCCCCAGATCGAAGACCAGTTGCGTGAACTGGTACTGGGCAGTGGCGGGGACCTGATGTTGCGCGGTTATCAGGAGGCCGACCTCGACGGTTGCGTGCTGATCATCGCCGCCACCGACGACGAGCCGCTGAACGCGCAGGTGTCCAGTGATGCCAAGCGTCGCTGTGTACCGGTCAATGTGGTGGATGCGCCAGCCTTGTGCAGCGTGATCTTCCCGGCGATCGTCGACCGTTCGCCGTTGGTGATTGCGGTGTCCAGTGGCGGCGATGCGCCGGTGCTGGCGCGCTTGATCCGCGCCAAGCTGGAGACCTGGATTCCGTCCACCTATGGCCAATTGGCCGGGTTGGCGGCGCGTTTTCGTGCCCAGGTCAAAGGCTTGTACCCGGATGTGCAGCAGCGTCGCGCGTTTTGGGAAGAAGTCTTCCAGGGTCCGATTGCCGACCGCCAATTGGCCGGGCAGGGCGCTGAGGCCGAGCGCCTGCTGATCGAAAAGGTCAATGGCGCACCGCCTTACGCACCGGGTGAGGTGTACCTGGTGGGCGCGGGCCCGGGCGATCCGGACCTGCTGACCTTCCGCGCCTTGCGCCTGATGCAGCAAGCCGACGTGGTGTTGTATGACCGTCTGGTGGCCCCGGCGATTCTGGAGCTGTGCCGCCGTGATGCCGAGCGCGTGTATGTCGGCAAGCGTCGCGCCGAGCATGCCGTGCCCCAGGACCAGATCAACCAGCAACTGGTGGACCTGGCCAAGCAAGGCAAGCGCGTGCTGCGTCTCAAGGGCGGCGACCCGTTCATTTTCGGGCGTGGCGGCGAAGAGATCGAGGAACTGGCGGCCCACGGCATTCCGTTCCAGGTGGTGCCGGGCATCACTGCGGCCAGTGGTTGCGCGGCGTATGCGGGGATTCCGCTGACGCACCGTGACTATGCGCAGTCGGTGCGCTTTATCACCGGGCACCTGAAGAACGGTACGTCGGACTTGCCCTGGCAGGACCTGGTGGGGCCGTCGCAGACCCTGGTGTTCTACATGGGCTTGATCGGTTTGCCGATTATCTGCCAACAGTTGATCCTGCATGGCCGCGCTGCCGATACGCCGGCAGCGTTGATCCAGCAGGGCACCACCTCCAACCAGCGCGTGTTCACCGGCACACTCGCCGACTTGCCGCGCATGGTGGCGGAGCATGAAGTGCATGCGCCGACATTGGTGATCGTAGGTGAGGTGGTGGTGTTGCGCGAGAAGCTCAAGTGGTTTGAAGGCGCTCAGTCCCAGGTGTAAGCCTCAAAAGCATCGGGGGCAAGCCCCCTCCCACATGGGTATGCATTCCAAGTGTGGGAGGGGGCTTGCCCCCGATGAGGCCATCAACTCCAGCCCACCATCCGGATCAGTTCCACACACCTTTGCCACTCAACCGCGCCCGATCATGCCCAACATCAAACCGCTGCAACGGCCCCTTCGGCACAATCCCCGTCGGATTGATGGTCCGATGGCTGGCATAGTAATGCCCCTTGATATGCTCGAAATCCACCGTCTCGGCCACTCCCGGCCACTGATACATCTCCCTTAGCCAGTTCGACAGGTTCGGATAATCGGCAATCCGCCGCAGGTTGCACTTGAAGTGGCTGTAATACACCGCATCAAAACGAATCAGCGTGGTGAACAGCCGTACATCCGCCTCGGTCAGGTATTCGCCGGCCAGGTAGCGATGCTCGTCCAAGTGATGTTCCAGGTGATCAAGCTCGGCAAACACATCATCAAACGCGCTTGCATAAGCCTGCTGCGAGGTGGCGAACCCGGCGCGGTACACGCCGTTGTTCACGGCGGGGTAGATGCGTTCGTTCAGGGTGTCGATGGTCGAGCGCAATGCCTGCGGGTAGAAATCCAGGGTATTGCCGGTCAGTTCATTGAAGGCGCTGTTGAACATGCGGATGATCTCCGCCGATTCGTTGCTGACGATGCGCTTGAGTTTCTTGTCCCACAACACCGGCACGGTGACGCGCCCGGTGTAGTCAGCGGTGTCGGCGGTGTAGCGCTGGTGCATGAAGTCGAAACCGTCCAGCGCATCGCCGCTTGAGCCGTGGGCCTTGTCGAAGGTCCAGCCGTTTTCCAGCATCAGCCAACTGACCACCGAGACGTCAATCAGGCTTTCCAGGCCCTTGAGCTTGCGCAGGATCAGGGTGCGGTGGGCCCAGGGACAGGCCAGGGAAACGTAGAGGTGATAGCGTCCGGCCTCGGCCTTGAAACCGCCTTCGCCGCTCGGGCCGGGCTGGCCGTCGGCGGTCACCCAGTGACGACGTTGCGCCTGTTCGCGCTGGAAAGCGCCATCTGCACTACTTTCGTACCACTGGTCTTTCCAGTGTCCTTCGATCAGCAAACCCATGACTGGCTCCTTGGCTAATAAGCGTTGGAGCTCAGTCTAAAGGGATGAGTTCGAACTAAAAGCGCAAAGACCGGAGGTGAATGATCGATTAAATCGATTTGTCTCGTGCGTCCCAGTACTGCTTTGCCAGTTCGAACGCCTGCTCGCGGGTGTGTCCCAGGCCGCGCAAGGCCAGGGCCATGGTTGCGATCAGCGCCAGTTGCGGGTAGCTGTCCTCGACGTCGCCACGCCACAGGGCGTTCAGATGCTCGGGCTCCAGGGTCGCCGGTTTGACGTGGCGCTGGGCGGAGAGGGCGGGCCATTCTTCGTCCCAGCTCTGGCCGCCGGTGGTGCCATACAGGTGGCTGAGGGTGTCGGGGTTGATCTCGATCTCGCCGCCGTCGCCCTTGACCACAATCACGTTGTCGCCCAGCAGGCCACTGGCATCGCGGTGCACGCCCTGGTAACCCGGGTGGAAAATGCTTTGCAGGCCGCAACGGGCATTCAGCGGGTTGAGCAGGCGGGCCAGGGAGTGGATCGGCGAGCGCAGGCCCAGGGTGTTGCGCAGATCGATCATGCGCTGCAACTGGGGCGCCCAGTCGCCCAGCGGGATAAACGCCAGGTTGCCGTGTGCATACGCTGCCTCGACCTGCTGCCAATTGCGGCACAGCGGTATGTGCAAGCGCTCCAGCAGTTGCTCGGTGTACAAGCGCCCCGCCGTATGCGCGCCGCCGCCGTGCATGAGGATGCGCACACCCTGTTGCGCCAGGCATTTGGCCGCCAGCAGGAACCAGGGCAAGTGGCGCTTTTTGCCGGCGTAGGTCGGCCAGTCGATATCCACATTCAGTGCGGGCGGGTTCAACCGCTCGCGTACCGCTTCGGTGAAGCCGGCGAGCTCTTCCGGGCTTTCTTCCTTGTGCCGCAGCAGCATGAGGAAGGCGCCCAGCTGGGTGTCTTCGACTTTTTCGTCGAGCAGCATGCCCATGGCTTGCCGCGCTTCCTCACGGGTGAGGTTGCGTGCGCCGCGCTTGCCTTTGCCCAGGATGCGCACGAACGGCGCAAACGGATGTTCTTCAGGCGTCGAGAGGGTCAGGGGGGCAAAATCGGTCATAAGCAATTCGTCGGCCTGGGCAGGCCCGCCAGCTTGGCGGCGAGTTTGGCGGGAGTGCCGTTGAACAGTTTATTGAGGTGCAGGCTGTTGCCCTTTTGCGGGCCGAGCTTCAAGGCGGTGTACTTGATCAGCGGGCGCGTGGCGGGGGACAGCTGGAATTCGCTATAGAACTGGCGCAGCAACAGGAGGATTTCCCAGTGGTCCGGGGTCAGTTCCACGGCTTCGGCGGTGGCCAGGGCGTGCGCCACCTCATCGGACCAGTCATCCAGGTCGACGAGGTAGCCGTCCTTGTCCAGTGCCAGGCTGCGCGTGCCGACGGTCAGTGTGTTCATAACCAACTGTTGACCTTGCCATAGTCGATCGACAGCTGCACGAACCCCGGATAGTCGACGCTGTCGGCCCAGTCCGGGAGCGGCAGGTTGCGTGCCTGCAGGTCTTCAGCCAGCACAAACACTTTTACCCCCCTGGTTTGCAGCGCTGCGTTGTGCAGGCCGTAGGCGCCGTCGCCGCACAGCAGGATGGCATCCGCGTTGCCGCACACACGCAGGCAACTGTCCAGACGGCTGTCGGTAAAGGGGGAGTGGCTCACCACATGTAGAGTCGACATCAGAGGGTAATCACCTGATCGTAACGGTCAATCAGCCTGGAAATGGCCTGGCTGTCCAGGGCCTGCGCATTGTCCGGTGGCGGCAGCCCGCGTGCGGACAGGCTGTGGCCGCAGGCGAACACGTCATCGATGCCGAACAGGCCCAGCGCCTGCAGGTTGGCGCTCAAATCCTTTTGTTGCACGGCCCTGGCGTCCTGGTGCCGCGCCAGCTGGAACACGCCGTCGTCCAGAAACAGCAGGCCGATAGGCAGATCGAACGCGCCTCCGGCCAGCACGATATCCAGCGCTTCGCGCGCGCTGGGGCCGGACCATGGCGCTTGGCGGCTGATGATCAGCAATGATTGGGCCATCACGCACCTCCAAAACAGATCAGGCGGTCGGCGTCCTGGATCGCATCATGCAACTGCCCCAGGCCCGACAAGGCCCAGGGCGCGTCCAGGTTCACCGCGCTGCGTTGATAGCGCGTGGCTTCCTCGGCATTGAGCACGCCGCGGCGCAAGGCGGCGGCGATGCACACGACGCCGTCGAGTTGGTGGGTGCCGACAAATTCGCGCCACTGGCGCGCGATGTCCTGCTCGTCCTGGGGCGCGACGATATTATTGGAGGCGCTGTACACGCCATCCTGATAAAAAAACAGCCGCACAATTTCATGCCCGCCGGCCAAAGCCGCCTGGGCGAACAACAGGGCGCGGCGCGAGGCGGGCGCGTGGGCGGCGCAAAACACTGCAATCGCGAACTTCATGGAACACTCTGCGAACAAACGTGGGCCAATGATAAAGCCGCCGCGACGAAAAAGCCCGCCGTGATCAAAACGGTCACTGCGCTTGATCGTTCTGACGATTGCCGCCGGCACCGAAGGCTGACTACGCTGTGGCCAGTCCAATCGCAAACGGAGTTTGTATGTCAGGTCCCTTGGCGTCCCTCAAAGTGCTGGATTTTTCCACCCTGTTGCCCGGCCCGTTCGCCTCGCTGATGCTGGCGGACATGGGCGCCGACGTGCTGCGCATCGAATCGCCGACGCGGCCGGACCTGTTGCGCGTGTGGCCGCCCCATGATCACGGCACGTCGGCAAGCCATGCCTATCTCAATCGCAACAAGCGCAGCCTGGCACTGGACCTCAAGCGGGACGAGGCGTTGCAGATCGTCTTCGAGCTGGTCAAGGGTACCGATATTCTCATCGAACAGTTCCGCCCCGGGGTCATGGACCGTCTGGGCCTGGGGTACGCCGCCCTTAAGGCGATCAACCCCAGGCTGATCTATGTGTCGATCACCGGCTACGGCCAGACCGGCCCCTACAGGGACCGCGCCGGTCACGACATCAACTATCTCGCTGTCGCCGGCGTGGCCAGCCACACCGGGCGGCGGGACAGTGGGCCGTTGCCGCTGGGC